>NZ_JAUBQH010000030.1:0-77949 GCF_036701145.1 Microcoleus sp. Pol17C6 | reverse complement strand
TAACTTAGCCACGCTTAGGGCATTTGGATACTTTACAATCCTTAACATAATTGTGTTTTACAGCGCCTACCTACTTATCGCCGGAAAAAACCTAAAACCCTATCAGGGATTGAAACTAATTGCTGGAATTGTGGGGGCGAAATGGTACTTGCCGGAAAAAACCTAAAACCCTATCAGGGATTGAAACTAAAATAGAAATTGCTGAATCAAGTGTTATTGGCTGGGCCGGAAAAAACCTAAAACCCTATCAGGGATTGAAACCTTTGAGCTTGTTGTCGGCGTTCTCGGCTAGTTGAAGCCGGAAAAAACCTAAAACCCTATCAGGGATTGAAACACAGACGACGAACCGCCAGACCCGGATGATTTCGCCGGAAAAAACCTAAAACCCTATCAGGGATTGAAACGCAAGATACAAAGCCAAATTAATGAACGCGGCGCCGGAAAAAACCTAAAACCCTATCAGGGATTGAAACGGACGATTCAGGGTTGAGCCTCGACTACGTAAAGGCCGGAAAAAACCTAAAACCCTATCAGGGATTGAAACCTATCAGCCCTGGATTAGCAGCCAACATTGACAGAAGCCGGAAAAAACCTAAAACCCTATCAGGGATTGAAACTTTATAAAAATTAAAGAAAAACGATTTACTTTAAGCCGGAAAAAACCTATTTCCCCATCTAGGGCTTGAAACGTCCAAACTACAAAATTATTGGCTCAAAAATAGACTTCTCCTTTTTCTTTTTATCTCCTCCCATAACCTCAAGCAATCGATCGACTACACGCCTCCAAGTAAAATTTTCAGCCACAAAAGCCGGGCCCGCAACCCTCGCTTTCGCAGCGATTCCAGGCTGTTCGATCGCCCTTTGCATCAAATCAGTCAAATGTTCCCACTCAGGAGCTAAGATATATAAGGTTTCCCCGTCACTCACCACAGCCGTAAATTTACTCTCAATCCGCTGTGCAAAGTTCGATCGCGTAAAATCATCTGTAGGGCCGCCCGCAGTGCAAATAACTGGCAAACCGCAAGCTGCAGCTTCCAACACCGGCAGATTAAAACCTTCTGCCAAATAGGGAGAAACATAAGCATCTGCTGCTTGGTAAAACTCTGCTATTTGAGCAAAAGATAGCTGGCTACCAGTATAAATTAATCTTGGTAAAACCCTTGCTCTTTCGGCATCGTTGAGCACAACTCGGCAGGCTTCCGCAATCTCGTCTCTCGACGGATAAAGCAGTTCAGAACCTTTTAAAACTAATCTCGCATCTGGATATTTGTCAACTACCGCAGCGAAGGCTTTTAATAAAGGGCGAATACCTTTGCGATCAGTTTGTCCTCCGATATTTAAAAATATAAAATAGTTTGACCAGCCGAAGCTTTCGCGCAGTGATTGACGCCGATCGCCCGCAGCAGGATAATAAATCTTAGGATCGACACCCAAAGGTACGACGGCAATGCGATCAGCCTCCACACCGCTGCGAATTAAGCCAGCTTTTGACCAAGCTGAAGGTGTAATAATTTTCGTTTCTGAGTTAACGGGGGTTTCGGCGATCGACTTAACACCCATCGCCTGTAATACTGAACGGGTAATAATCCCCCATTCTGTGGCTGCAAATACCCAAGTTTGAGCGCTGTGGGAGGCCGAGAAGTTCCACGGGCAGTACATTCGCAGGGTAACATCGGCGGACTGATTTACTCCAGGGCTCTTAATGCTGCGAAGTAATGTTTCATTTGGGCGATCGAACAAACTAATTTTCGTCTCCCAAGCCGCGTCAATGTAGGGCATATCGCGGTGGAAAAGATCAATTTTTCCTCGCGGGCGAGCGAGCATTTCCAGCAGTTGAAATTGATTGGCTACGCAATAGGAATGATAAATAAAACGCCAGCCTTCAACAATAATCTGCAATTCAAAACTCCCGCTTTTGGAATTAAAAATTTAACTAATAATCAGAAATTGGTAATTAGCAAATAGCAAGCAGAAATTACCAATTACTAATTACCAATTCCTTACTTAATCACTTGCCAATCCATAATCCGCCACTGTCCCTCTTGGCGGATCAAGTCGTAGCGCACCCGCAGGTTTTCATTGCGCGAAGAAACGAGTTGAGAACGATCGAACACTTCGGCTTTTTCCCCAACTTGGGCTTCTACTTGGGCGCGATCGGGATTAGTCGGATTCGTCTTAACTCCATTAACTTCCAGCTTGTGTACATAACGCTGGTGCGCGTTGTTTCGCTGTTGAGCTTCTGCCATCAATTGCCAGCGAGACAAAGCCGGTTCTGTCAGAACTTGCTTTAATTCTTCAACAGCGTGATTGGGGCCCAAAGCCGCTGCTTTCGCCGACAGCCAGCTTTGAACTATTTGTCCGGCTGATTCCTCAGTGATTTCTCCCGACACTGCGCCTGCAGCGCTCGGCTCTGGGGCCGCCGCCAAGGCAGGGATTTCTAGGGGCGGTTCTTCCAGGCGGACTAGGGCTTGCTCTCCTTGGAGGGATGGGCCCGATAGGGCTTGCATCGCGCTAGCCAACAGACTGAGTATTAACCACAGGAGTAACAGGCTCAGGACACCTGCGACTAGAAACAAAGCCAGCCTGTTTGGAGGCATAGACTTGACTTGGGCGGTAAGTTCTGCTGCCTTGGTGCGCGCCCGATCGACCAAATCGCCCTTTAGCCCATTGCCGCTTGCTCCGCTGTGCCCTGAATGTTGGCGTCTGCGATGTTTGGAAGTCGATTCTGCTGGGTGTGGCACTGTAGCTATCGGGATAGAGACGGGGGCAACAGCGCTCGGCGCGCCCACCGTTGTCGGGGATTTCGCCCCCGAGGCTGCGCTGGAAGCGTCGCCCGGTACGGGGGTCAAGGTGACGGTACTGGCTCCCTGCTTGGCTGTGGGTGGCTGTGGGGGTATGGCAGCGGGTGATCTGCCTGCTGCTGGTTGCAGTCGCGCCGGGGGCTTGCCCGAGCGGGGCTGCACAACTACCCATTCGTTGGCGGTTTCGGCGTCTTGTGGCAAAGCTTCTAGGTAAGCTTGTACTTTCGGGTCAGCAAAGTAGTCTTTCAAGGACACTGACTCGTTGGCCAAGTCGCGGAAGTGGGGAAACACTTCTTCTTGTAGCCAGTGTTCGGCGTACAAGCACAGTCCGGGCAACAAATCGGGTGAATCTTGGGAATGTTCGCGAATGAAGGCCAGGGGTTCTTTTTCCGAACTGAGTTCGAGGGATCGGCTGGCTTCTTCTGTCTGGCCCAGCAGCAGGGAACAGACGGCTTTTTCCAGGTGAACGTCTTGGCGGCGACCGAGCTGCATCAGCATCAGCTTGGCCCGACGGATCATCGATGGCTGTCTGGCGGCAAATCCTTGGGCTAACAGGGTGTAGACCGAGAGGTAAGTGGCGACTGCGGAGGGGCGGCCGGCTTCGGCTTCAAATAGGGCCTGCTGCTCGCTGCTGGTTAGGTGTTTACGCATTTGCTGCACGAACCGGAGGAAGTCTTCTATTCCTAAACCCGATCGATCGTCTCCCGAACCGTCGATACCGCCTCGTTCTTGAAGCATTTCTCGCAGGATTTGCAGTCCCCGGCGACGCTCGGCGACTTTTTCTTCGGGGAGTGATAATAGCTCTAAAATGTTGTACGGACGGAGTTTGTATATGTCGGCTTGCATTTCACCCCTCACGCTTGCAAATAGGCTTTCGCGCAGCAGCAATTCTTGACCTGCTTCTAATGATCTTGCGGCATTTTCGTACTGACCTTGCTGCCACTGTTCGCGGCCGAGTTCTAGACAGGCAAGGCTGACGGTTAAAACTATATCTGGCCTCACGAGCTGAGGGTCGCCGAAACGACCTTCTGCGATCGCGATGCTGCCATTGTTAAGATACGGGCGACCCAGCTTCTGTACGAGTTCGTATTCCCCCAGTTCTTGCAGTATGAGCAGGGCTCCTACGAATTGGTTGTCATCGATTTCAATACTTGGAGTGTGGGGGTCGGGAGCAGCCTCTAAAGCCTTGGACTCTGGCGGAGCGGTTTCTCCTGCGTCTTGCAGGAAGGTGGCCGTGCCTGCTGAGGTTTTTGACCTCTGGTGCTTGGCTTCCTGTGCGGCTTCCGACTCTCGATCGTAAGTTTTGGCTAAAAAACTGGCATCGTAAGCTTTGCGCCCCTCTGAGTCTGACAGAACGGCGCAGGCTTCATCGAGCAGTTGTTTGCGGGCGACGATCGCAACTTCGGAATACTCCCTGCGCGGAAGCTGTAAAGTTCGATCGCGGTGAGCCTGCTGCAACTGTTCGGCAGTAGCTTGAATCGGTAGACCCAAAATCCGGTAGTAATCTAGTGGAATTAACACTGTCCACTTCCCCAAAGCGCTAGCAACTGAATTAGCCTATCTTAAGTGACATACTCCCGCAAACCAAATCAAAAATTCTGGTGTTGGCTTCCAACCGCCCCATTCACGGTATGTTGGACTTGCCGTAGAGATCCTCTGATTTTTTTCCCTCTACAGCGTTTTACAGTGAGGAAAATGCAAAGGCCCACTGCCCGTCAGCTAAATGAGTGGTTTGACTCTTGAGCATTTTCGGGTTTGAGAGTAATGGAATTATATCATTCGTTTGCATCGGGTTTAGAGGGGAGTTGGTTCTCCGACTCCGGGCAATCCGCCCCGCCTGCCAAACTCATTTTAACAATTGGTGAACTGCTGCGGAGCAAAGGTGCGATCGTTTTGTGCTGCGGTTGTGTCCCATCTGGGTTTAAATTTAGATGTCTAGGAAGCCGATCGTCGGGTATTAATTATTTATGGTTCAGGAACGGACTTTACCAGTTTTTGACGCGCAAAGCGTAACCATTTCTCGGGATGAGGGCTTGATGCTCTACGAGGATATGGTCTTGGGGCGCTATTTTGAGGACAAGTGTGCTGAGATGTACTACCGGGGCAAAATGTTTGGTTTTGTCCACTTGTACAACGGTCAGGAAGCTGTCTCTACTGGCGTGATTCGATCGATGCGCCGGGATGACACTGATTACGTCAGCAGCACCTACCGCGATCACGTTCACGCTTTGAGCGCGGGCGTCCCGGCGCGGGAGGTAATGGCGGAGTTGTTCGGGAAGGAAACTGGTTGCTCGAAGGGCCGCGGCGGTTCGATGCACATGTTTTCGGCCGAACACCGATTGTTGGGAGGTTATGCTTTTGTGGCTGAGGGGATTCCTGTAGCTACGGGGGCGGCTTTTCAATCGAAGTACCGCCGCGAAGCTTTGGGGGATGAGAATTCTGATGGCGTAACTGCTTGTTTTTTTGGCGACGGTGCTGCCAATAACGGTCAGTTTTTTGAATGTTTGAATATGGCGGCTTTGTGGAAGTTGCCGATTATTTATGTTGTGGAAAACAACAAATGGGCGATCGGGATGGCCCACGAGCGAGCTACTTCTGATCCGCTGATTTACAAGAAAGCTCATGCTTTTGGCATGGCTGGTTTTGAGGTTGACGGGATGGATGTTTTGGCGGTGCGGGAAGTGGCCAAGGAAGCTGTGGCGCGGGCGCGGGCCGGCGAGGGGCCGACTTTGATTGAGGCTTTGACTTATCGCTTTCGCGGGCATTCTTTGGCAGATCCTGATGAGTTGCGTTCTAAGGAAGAGAAGGAATATTGGTTCCCCCGCGATCCGATTAAGAAGTTGGCTGCTGATTTGATCGATCGAACTTTGGCAACTGCTGAAGAATTGAAAGAGATCGATAATAAAATTCAAGCAGTAATTGATGATGCAGTCGATTTTGCTGAGAAAAGCGCTGAGCCAGATCCTAGCGAATTGTATCGGTTTATCTATGCTGAAGATGAGTAATCTTTAGAGATATTTTGCCTGCGGTTGCAGCCTACAGGTTAACACCTGTGGCTGCACGAATTCAAAGCTAGAATCAAAGGTAGACTTTATAGACGAAAAGAGGCGATATGATAAATCGCGATCGCGATATAACTCAAGCCAGCAAAAATATGGGTGCAGTTCGAGTCAAAGTCAAGCTAACCAATGCCATTGATGAAGAGTTAGTCAAGAGAGGATTGCTCAATCCAAATCTGTTGCGCGTGTACGAAGCAGAAGCACTCATAGATAGTGGTGCAGTACGCACAGCTATTCCTGTAGAAGTTTGCGAACACCTCGGCTTAAGAATTCGGAGTCAAGAAATAGCAAAATATGCCGATGGCAGACAAGAAACAGTGGGATTAACAGGGCCTGTTATTATTGAAATAGAAGGGCGCGAGACAATTGAGGCGGCAATGGTTTTAGGCGATATGGTGCTAATCGGTCAAACTGTGTTAGAAACTTTAGATTTGCTAGTAGATTGCAAAAATCAGCGTCTAGTTCCCAATCCCGAAAATCCCGAAAGACCTGTATTGAGAGTTTAATACTCAATCCAGCTTAAATACCTCCTTGATTTATTCTGTTCGAGTGCCGCGATCGGCATGATGCCAGCCTTTTTAATCAGCACGTATTCCAAGGTTTACGAAAACTTTTAGTCGTAGAGCCATTCTTCAAACTCATCTTTACAGCGCCAAGCATCAAAACAGGTAAAAGGTTCCCAAAACCAACGCAAGACTTACAATAAAATTAGGCGTTGCTTAATCTGGGTATGAAAAAAATAAGTTGAAAATTCCCAAGCTTTGTGGATACTGGTTTCTATGGCTGGCATACTTAGCCTTTCATACCGTAAATCAGCAACGCCAAAATTTGATGTAGATCAGCTTAAAAAATCGCCAATAAGTCTCTAATAATTGTACATAAATTTTCCACTTACCTAGCAAAAAAATTTGGAAAATGTAAGTTATATATCCCTCTTTCATAATTTTTAGTTTTTCATAAAAATTCCTAAATATCAATAGAATCATAGGCGCACAGCAGCAATTGCGCCCAGACTTTTGCAAGAGGTCTAATATATACGCCAACAGTATCTCCCCGCTTTGAAAGGAAAACATTGTTCCGATACTCTATATAGGATTTAGCTGCTATAACTTGCATGGGTTTATTTTGATATAACTATTGCCAGCCCTTGTTATACCCCGAAATCAACATTCAAATACTCATACTATATCTGCAAGTTTTGCCTAAACTCCTCTAGGGTTGGCGTTGGTTTAATGCGATGAATCATACTATGGCAATTTGAGCATAGCACAGTAAAATCCTTAAGCGGATCTAGTTGAATCTTTGCCCCGCTCAAGTTGGAAATTGGAACATTATGATGAGCTTCTATGTATCCTCTGCCTATTTCTCCGTATCGAGACTCGAAATCAAAACCGCACGCTTTGCACTCAGATCCTTGCAACTGCTTAACTTTTTTAGATAACGTCTGATTTCGTTCTGTTACTCGATGAAGTCTATACTTTGTCGGATCTTCAAACCATTCTTTTTCTGGTTCCTTGTTCTTAGCCTCCTTCTTCAAAGAAACCTCCTTGAACAAATCAGAATCCGCCTCCTCCTTCAAAGAAACCTCCTCAAACAGGGAGAAGTAAATTTCAAGCATTTTCCTAACATCGCCTACCAGCTCCTTGTCGTCAGGAAGTGATTCGCTTGAATAAAACTTCGATGCTATGTTTCCTGCTTCATACGCAATTCCAAGCCTTCTAGAAGTAGTTTCCTTGGGGATCGAATCAAGCTGAAGATCGAGAGGTTCTGAAAATTCTCTGAGCTTGTCAGAACCAAGCTTATCTTTAAATAGTTGTGCTTGATCCCTTACCATGTCCCTCGACTTCTTAAGTCCGAACTTCTTTCTTTTATCTGCTATTCCTTGATTGAGAGAAAGATAAACGCCAGAGAAGTCCGCGCGAAATAAATAAACACAGTAAAACCCCGACTGGACACTCTCAGTTACAAGCTTGTTAAATATTGCTATCCAAGGAACTTTAGCCCAAGAACCATTACCTGCTGAAGCTTTTACGCTATAGATTTCTGGTAATTCCAATGAAGCACTTATTGATTTTGGCACTACATTTCTGACATAACTAGCAAAGGAATGTCCCTCGAAGTTGTCCTTACTGACCAATGGATAGTCCAAAATGATTTTTTCAAGGGACTCTCTAAGCGCCATAACCCATAATTAATGTTGCATCTTCAATTTAATTATCGTGGCTCACCAGCAGCTTTCAAATATTAACCCTGCTGATAACCCAGAGGTATAAGCCTTAATTATAGTGGAACTGCGGTATAACATTTTATACTACCAGATGTTAACTGCAGCAAACAACCGTAAGATTAGCAGATCGCGCATCATGTATATTGCCCCAAATACAGCGCTGCCCCCAACCCGGAAATCTCCCTTGCAGAAAGTACCACAAACGTGATACGGTAGAACCTTGTGTCCAAATAACACCAGTCCATGCCAAAACTCAAAACTCGCAAAGCAGCCGCAAAGCGCTTTAGAGCGACCGGCAGCGGTAAGATTGTGCGCCGCAAAGCTTACAAAAGCCACTTGCTACAGCACAAAAGTTCAGCTCGCAAAAGCCGTCTCTCTAAGCTGGTCGTCATCGACGAGACCAACGATGCTAACGTGCGGTTAATGCTTCCATACTTGTAAAGTTTAACGGAAATTAAAGATGACACGGGTAAAACGCGGTAATGTCGCCAGAGCGCGCCGCAAAAAAATTCTCAAATTAGCCAAGGGTTTCCGAGGCGCACAGTCGAAACAGTTCCGCACAGCTAACCAACGGGTGATGCAAGCCCTGCGTAACGGTTATCGCGATCGCAAAAAACGCAAACGCGATTTCCGTCGCCTGTGGATTGCTCGGATCAATGCCGCATCGCGCCAGCACGGCACGAGCTACAGCAGACTGATCGGGAACATGAAAAAAGCCAACATCGAAATCAACCGCAAAATGCTGGCACAAATGGCGATTATTGACCCTGCAACATTCGGTAAAGTCGTGGAAATGGCTAATCGAGCCGGAGCCTGAAAGTTAGGTTACTTTTCAGAATGCACAAAGCAGAAGTAAGAAAGATTTAACTGTCTGCCAGAGAAGGAAAACTCCTGATGAATTTAGGAGGTTGAGAGCAACTTTCCTTCTTTGTTCTTACTTCTGGGCTGTTGCTTTTTCAGAAATCGCGATCGGGCCGGTCGATCGCTATTTCCTTGTTTTTTATACAGTTGCAGAGGCAAATCTTAGAGATTGCTAGCGCATTAAAATAAATAAAACCTTCCACAGACCTACCTAAATTTAAGAAAAACATGGATAGTAATTTACTCATTGTTTACTTGTCAGTCCTGCTCGCTATACTCGGCAGCACTTCATGGTTTGTGGTGCGCCAAATTCTCAAAACTCGGAAGCTGGAAATGTCTCTGGAACGCTTAGAAAATAAGCTGACAGTAGAAAAAGGAACAGCACAGGAATACTACGAATTAGGAAGTATCTATCTAGATAAGAAGCTTTACTCCCAGGCGATCGTACTGTTTCAAAAAGCCCTGAAAGCCAAAGACTTAGAAGGCGAAGAAAATCAAGCTGTTATTTACAACGCCCTCGGTTTTGCACACTTTGGCCAAGAACAGTACGACATCGCAATCCGCCACTACAAAGAAGCCCTGAAGTTGCAGCCCGAATACGTTACATCTCTCAATAATCTGGGTCACGCCTACGAGCGCAAGAAATTAACAGCTCAAGCCTTGGAAATGTACGAACAAGCTCTCGCCTGCCATCCAGACAATACCACGGCAAAACAGCGAGTAGAGTCCCTCCGGAAGCGTTTGGTAATCTATAATTGAGCGCCCTTGTTAGAGCAATAGAGATCCCGCAAACCTGGTTTCATTCAGAAACCGGGTTTTTTCTTAACATAGTCCAAGATACTAAACTATCCCACACATTAATGCGTTAGTTTTTAAGAACTGGAATTCCGAGTGAAGCTCGATCACACACCGTCCCAGCACTTTAAATTACTGTCAAGATAAAAGCAGTACCTGCAACGCCGGTCAGTCCTAAACAATAGAAGGAGGAGAACGTAGTGACATCAATTCTCGTTGTCGAAGATTCGTGGTTGACTCGCAGGGTAATCTGCAAAATCTTGCGAGCAGAAGGATACGAGACTTGGGAAGCATCCAGCGGCCCAGAAGCTCTAGAACAGCTCGGCACTAAAACCCCAAACTGTATGCTCTTAGATCTGCTGATGCCAGAAATGGAAGGTCGAGAAGTCCTGCAAGCGATGCGCGATCGAGGATATAAAATTCCAGTGATCGTAATTACCGCAGACATCCAAGCAAGCACCCGCTCCGAGTGCATGGAACTCGGAGCCCTGGCAGTCATTCACAAAATGCCCAACTCAGATGAACTGATCGGGTGGATCAAAAAAGCTCTCAGTGTCAGCGAGGAGAGCACCCAATGAAATTAAGCACTCGACAGCTCGATGCTTTGCAGGAACTCGTCAACATCGGTATCGGTCAAGCCGCAGGGGTTTTGAACGACATGATCGACTCCCCGATTCGCTTGCAAATCCCCTATCTTCAAATACTGACTCCCATTGACGTGGAAGAAGAGTTAGAGCAGCACCTCAACGGCGAGCAAATCGCCGCTGTCCAGCTCAAATTCACAGGCTCCTTTGGAGGCATTGCCCAGCTAGTCTTTCCCACCAACAGCGCTGCCCTGCTGGTGACAATGCTTACAGGGGAAGAAGTTGGAACTCACGATCTTGATTCAGTCAAAATTGGTACGCTGAGTGAAGTGGGAAATATTGTAATTAATGGGGTCATGGGTGCAATCAGCAACGTACTTCAGCAGCGCCTGAACTACTCAATTCCCACTTATAGCGAAGGGACGATTGCTAGTTTGCTGGTATCTGGCGGTTTAGCTACTGATACAGTTGTTTTATTAGCTCAGACCAGTTTCATGATTGAAAGGCTTCACATTGAAGGAGATATCATTCTTATTTTCAATGTTAATTCCTTTGACACCTTGTTGACTGCTATCAATCAACTTGCCGGGGGTCTATGATTGAGGAGAGCAAAAGTATAAAGGAAAAGTTTGGGGTTCTCGACAGCGTACCAGTCGGCGCCTGCTTGCTGCAAGATGATTTTGTGGTGCTGTTTTGGAACACTTGTCTAGAAGAGTGGACTAAAATTCCCCGCAGCCAAATATTGGGAACAAAGATCACAACCCATTTTCCTCACCTGAGTCAGTTAAAGTACGCCACTCGCTTCAAGCAAATCTTTGCAGGAGGCCCGCCAACAATTTTTTCTTCTCAAATTCACAAACACCTGATTCCGGCAACTTGGCAAGACGGCCAGCAGCGAATTCAGCAAACTACTGTGACTGCTGTGCCGGCCCTAGAGGCTGGCATAGAAGAACAGGAGATTAGAGACTGGGTTCTCCATACTCTTGAGTTGGCATCAGACGGTACAGTCGGAGTCGGATCACCAAGAAGTGCTTTTTTGTCTAGGGAATCTGCACCCTCAGTTTCGTCATCGATATGGCCGGGCATCAATTCCCCATCGTTCTACGCGCTGCTGGTGATTCAAGACGTGACTGACCTCACCCACCGCATCCAAGCTTACCGCACAATGCGGGATCAAGCTTTGGAAGAAGTGCAAGTGCGTCAGCGGGTGGAGGAAGAATTGCGATCGAGCCAGCATTTCATCCAGCAGATTGCTGACGCGGCGCCTTATTTGCTCTACATCTACGATTTGACCCAACAGCGAAACGTCTACGTCAACGGTCAAGCTTCTAAATTGCTGGGCTACACTCCCCAAGAAATTTTACAGATGCAAACTGCTTTGTACTCCAGTTTGGTGTACCCAGAAGATTTGCCGAGGCTCAAAGCCCACCAGCAAAAATTTCCCTCGACCCAAGACGGGCATATTTTGGAGTTGGAATATCGCCTCAAACATCGATCGGGCGAATGGCGCTGGTTTCGCTGCCGCGACCAAGTTTTCGCCCGCACCGCCGACGGCTGCCCCAAACAAATTTTCGGTACCGCTCAAGATATCACCGAGTACAAGCGGGCAGAAGAGGCGCTGCGGCAGCAGAATGAACGAGAACTGCTGATGGCGACGATTACTCAGCACATCCGCCAGTCTCTGGATTTGGGCGAAGTGCTCCGCACGACAGTGACAGAAGTGCGTCAGTTCCTTCAGGCTGATCGAGTGATGATCGTGCGCTTTAACCCCTGTACCGGCAGTCTCTGCGCTGGCCCGGCGACGGGGGCGGTGACAGTGGAATCTGTAGCTCCCAACTGCCAGCCGATGTTGGGGGAAACCCTGGAAAATTTCTGTTTTGACCAGTTCTATCTCGAAGCGTACCAACATCGATCGATCCGACCGATAGGCGATGTTTTGGCCGCGGATTTGCCACAATATCAAATTGACTTGCTCGCACAATTCGCGGTGAGAGCTTATTTGGTAGTGCCTTTAGTGCAAGGAGACGATTTGTGGGGGCTGCTGATGGCCCACCAGTGCAGTCCCCGGCAGTGGATGCAGTTGGAAGTAGAGTTGCTGTCTTCTCTGGCCACCCAGTTGGCGATCGCTATCAAGCAAGCAGAACTCTACCAGCAGTTGCAAGCCGCCAACCTCAAGTTAGAGCGCTTGGCAACTTTAGACGAACTCACACAGCTAGCAAACCGCCGCCGGTTTGATCAGTATTTAGAAATGGAGTGGCGCAGACAAGCCCGGGAACAAACGCCCATGTCCCTAATTCTGTGCGATATTGATTCTTTTAAAAGTTACAACGATACTTACGGGCATCAAGGCGGAGACGAATGTTTGCGACAAGTCGCCGGGGCGATCGGCAATGCAGTCAATCGCCCCGCCGATTTAGTAGCTCGCTACGGAGGCGAAGAATTTGCCGTTATTTTGCCAAATACCGCGATTCAAGGCGCCGTGATGGTAGCCAAACACATACAGCTCAAAATCGCAGCTTTGCAGGTTCCTCACGCTGGTTCTCAAGTGAGCCCATACGTCACTCTCAGTCTTGGCGTAGCAAGTATTGTTCCTGCATCTGAATCGGGAGCCGAAATTCTGATTGCCACAGCCGACCAAGCGCTGTATCAAGCTAAACGACTTGGGCGCGATCGTATCCAACTATACCAGCCTGATCCTGCTGGCAAGCCAAATGGCACAGGCACTTCGATACTTCCTGTAGATTTTTCTATACCTAACACTAATTTACCCTCTCCCACCAGCGCTTGAGGAATTGCCATATTTGTGGATTCCTAGTAGTTATACCATTCCGCAAAAAAAATGCCCCTGTCAGCGCGTGAGCCACACCCTGATATAGCGATCGCAAATCATTCGTAAATTAATTAGGGCTTGCTGAATATATTGATCGCATATTACGTGGGCTGGGTTAAGAGAGCGTGCGATCGAGAGTCATCGCCGTGAAAAACAGGTAAAATAGATCAAAAGCCGTGCATCACCATCTGCGAAAGTGTACAGAAAAGCTGAGCTTGCTCCCCTCCCACCCTTAGACTTTGAACGAGCCAACGGCTCTAAATTGTCTGCGGACAACCGTTGGGTAAAAATGGCCCTAATAGTCCCGTGGTCTGAATTTGAAACAGAATATGCCCAAAACTTCCCCACAGAAAAGGGTGCACCAGCCAAATCCTTTCGGATGGCATTGGGGGCATTAATTATTAAAGAAAAACTGGGAATTAGCGATCGGGAAACAGTAGAACAAATTCGGGAAAACCCGTATCTACAATACTTCATCGGTCTATCAAGCTACAGCAATGAACTCGCATTTGACCCATCACTATTAGTACATTTTCGGCAACGAATCAGTCCCAACCTAATTAATAAAGTGAACGAACGCATGGTTGAAAAAATGCGAGAAATCACGCCTGTCAAACCCGAAAAAAAAAAGGATTCGGACGCCAAAAATGAGTCCCCCAATCGCGGTCAACTAATTATAGATGCAACCTGCGCCCCAGCAGACATTAGTTATCCGACCGACTTAGGACTCTTAAACGGAGCCAGAGTTCATACAGAAAAAATCATAGATATCCTGTATAAACAAATCAAAGAAAAAACCCCTAAAAAACCAAGAACCTACCGTAATCTAGCAAGAAAAGACTACTTAGCAGTAGCGAAACAAAGACGACCCACCCAAAACAAAAGAAGACAGGCAATTAAAAAACAACTTCAATATATCAAAAGAAACTTAGCTCATATTGAACAGCTAATTGATGCGGGTGCGAGCCTACAAGGTCTGAATAAAAAGCAATATAAAACCTTGCTAGTCCTCACAGAAGTCGCTCGCCAACAGCAATGGTTATTTGACAACAATAAACAGAGTATTGAGGATAGAATAGTAAGTTTAAGCCAACCCCACATCCGTCCGATAGTCAGAGGAAAAGCCGGAAAAAGCGTAGAGTTTGGAGCCAAACTATCAGCCAGATGCTTTGAAGGGTATGTATTCTTAGACCGGATGAGCTGGGATAATTTCAACGAATCAGGGGACTTAAAAGCACTCTTTAGAAGCATATCATAGGTTCACAGGATATTATCCCAAGTCCGTTCATGCAGATCGCATTTACCGTACAAGAGAAAACCGAGCATGGTGTAAAGAAAGAGGCATTAGAATTAGTGGGCCACCTCTAGGAAGACCCCCAGCAAATGTGAGTAAAGCAAAAAAGAAGCAAGCTAAAGAAGATGAAAGAATTAGAAATGCAATAGAGGGAAAGTTTGGGCAAGGGAAAAGAAGATTCGGTCTCAATAGAGTGATGGCTAAACTTGATAATACCTCTGGTACGGTTATTGCAATTACTTTTTTGGTTATGAACCTTGCTACCTGGTGGCGCCGGGTTTTTTGTTTGTTTTTCTGTCTATTTGGAAACAGAACACCTGTTTTTAGGTATCGAGTCCCCCCAATTATAATTGGGGGGACTCGATACCTAAAAAACTTATCTTTAACTGAGCTTTGAGATATCGTGAGCTCCTGCTCTTGGGTGGCGATCGATTATTCAGCAAACCCTAAATAGATCGAGTATTCCAGGTACAGCAAGGGGTCTGGCGCTCAAAAATCCCAGTTTAAATGCAAAACAGCTTATCTACGGGTTCCTGCACCGGCTTGCCTTCAATATGAGCCATGAGCTCTTCCATCGTAAAGCCTGCTCTTATCGCAATCTGAGTCAAATTTTTCGTATCTGGAAGTACCTGCCCCTTTTCCCAATACAAGACAGAAGCAGCAGAAACTCCCAACAGCTTGCCAAAAGCAGTCATACTCATCGAGCCGCGCGCTAATTTAACAACCTCACTCAGTTTTTTCTTAGCTTCTGCGTCAACAAAATCTGCCACGAGATAACCACAATTCCTAGTTTACTTGTGTACCAACAAATTTACCTGTCTTGCTTGACAGGAGAAGATTTAGCCGATAGTATTTTAATTTTATTGAAAACTTTAATTTTATTGAAAATTGATTTGGGAGAAATAGTAATGATCAAGAGACGCACTCAAAAAACTCACAAGCCCAGCCATACACGCCAGAGCCTTACAGCCTCCGGTTGGCTCAAACCCAAATGCTGGCAAATCTCCAAAATAGAAGCTGCCGAAGCTCTGAGAATGCCCGTCAATCGCCTAGTAAAAGTCTACACCAAACAACATCAAGTAATAGTCCTTTACCTGAACAAGAAAGGACAAAAATGCAGCTCCTTTTTCAGCTACAGACTATTTGCCCGATGGCAACAAGAGGCGATCGCAGCAATTGCCAGTTGTCAAAACCAGCCAATCCTAGCACCCCTAGAAGTCATTGTACAATACGATCTCGAACATTTCAAATATCCAGTGGCGATCGGCGACGCAATTTGGGAGCCTCTACTCAACCATATCTCCCGCGTAACAAGGGAACTGAGGCTGAGCAAACAATGCGCCTAGCCCCCCATCACTCCATCAATTAGTAGAAGCAGCCAACTCAGCCAAACGTTCCTGCTGATCCTGAGATATGCAAGTTTGAATAATCCCCTCAATATCCCCTTCCAAAACACTATTGAGCGAGAAATTCTCCCCCAAACGGTGGTCCGTAGCCCGATTGTCCTTATAGTTGTAAGTGCGAATCTTCTCCGATCGCGAACCAGTACCAACCTGAGCCAAACGGCGCGACTTCACCTCATCCTGCTGCTCCCGCAACTTCATCTCGTAGAGCTTAGCCCGCAAAATCTGCATCGCCCGCTCCTTATTCTGCAACTGACTGCGCTCCTCAGTACAGAAAATCCGAATTCCCGTCGGCTTGTGAAACAAATCTGCAGCAGTTTCCACCTTGTTCACGTTTTGACCGCCAGCGCCGCCCGATCGAGCCGTGCTCATCTCAATATCCTTCGGATCGATGTGAATCTCCACATCATCAACCTCTGGCATCACAGCCACCGTCGCCGTCGAAGTATGCACCCGGCCGCCAGCCTCAGTCACAGGCACCCGCTGCACCCGGTGTACCCCAGCCTCAAACTTCAGCTTGCTGTAAACGCTGTCGCCTGTAACTTCCAGAATCACTTCTTTAAACCCGCCCATTTCCGCCAGCGACTCGCTCACCAACTTCACCTGCCAGCCTTGAGTTTGAGCGTAACGGGAATACAGCCGCAGCAAATCTCCAGCCCAAATACTAGCCTCATCTCCACCAGTACCCGCCCGAATTTCCAGCATAATATTCTTGTCATCGTTCGGGTCGCGGGGGAGCAGCAAAACCTTCAAACGACTTTCTAAACTCTCCAGCTTCGCCTCAAGTTCCTGAACTTCCAGCGCAGCCATTTCTTGCATATCTCGATCGCCCGCGGCTTCCTTGAGAACCTGTCGCGCGCCCACCAAATCTTCCTGAGTGGTTTTCCACAGAGCAAAAGTATCGACCACTTCCTCCAAGGACGATCGAGCTTTCGCTACCCGTTGAAACTCTTGATTGTCCCTAGCGACATCCGGGTCAGCCATGCGGCGAGTCAACTCATTAAAAGTTTGCTCTACCGACTTCAATTTATCCAGCAAATAAGATTCAGCCATTGTCAGTTGTCCTTTGTCAATCGATTTTAGATTTTAGATTTTAGATTTTAGATTTTAGATTTGAAGAACAGTTGGGATAGAATCTCGATCGAACTCAACTGCCTGCATAGCAAGTCTTCAATCTAAACTCTCCAATCCGAGGGCGGATCGATTTTAGATTTTAGATTTTAGATTTTAGATTTTAGAACTCAAGAGCAGTCAGGATAGAATGTCGATAGAGTAGAGATCGATCGAACTCAACTGCCTCCATAGAAAGTCTTCCATCTAAAATCTAAAACCCGAGGGCGGTAAGTTGTCAGTAGAAAGAACTACTCTCAACAAACTGCGGACAAATGACAATCCGGCTACTTCTTCTTTTTGCCTTTACCAGCAGCCTTAGAAGCATCTGCTTTCGGCTCTTCCATTTTCAGCGGTCCAGAGGAAGCATCTGCCTTCGGCATTTCTACCTCGCTCATGCCGTATTTCCGCATAAAGCGTTCCACACGACCTTCAGTATCAATAATCTTCTGAGTGCCAGTATAAAAAGGATGATTTCCCGACCAGACATCAACTTGAAGCTTTGGTCTAGTGGAACCAACAGTCATTACCAGTTCCCCGTTGCAATAAACCTGAGATTCGGGATACCACTCAGGGTGAATGCCATCTTTTGCCATTGTTTTTTACTCTCTAATTTTTGACTTTACAACCATTTTAGCTGCCGCAGGACTTCTAAACCAACAACAGCACCAATTTTGTCTTATACCTTTTGGAACCAGGAATCAGGAATCGGAAATAGACTTGAAAAAAAGGCAGATAAAATCTCAATGATTTTTGCCTTTTCTTTCTTCCTTCTTCCTTCTTCCTTTTTCCTTCTTCCCTCAATCCGTTGCCGAACTTTCATGACATCCGTTACATCCGTTAAAAAATCCGTTGCCGAACTTTCATTACATCCGTTACATCCGTTAAAAAATCCGTTGCCGAACCTTGATTACCGCTTCGAGTATTGAGGAGCTTTGCGAGCTTTCCGCAAACCGTACTTTTTCCTTTCTTTAGCCCGCGGGTCGCGAGTCAAATAGCCCTCAGTCTTCAGAGGCTTGCGGTTGTCCGGGTCTAACTGGCACAGCGCTCTAGCGACACCCAAGCGAATTGAATCAGCTTGGCCTGTCAACCCGCCACCTTCAACTTTCACCAAAATATCGTACTCATTTTCCAGACCCAAAGTTTCCAGAGGAGCCTTAGCGAGGGCCAAATAAGTAGGGTTGAATTGCAGGTACAAATCCCCCTCTTTACCATTGACAGTCAGTATGCCAGTGCCGGGAACCAAGCGCACCCTCGCTACTGAACATTTGCGGCGACCGGTACCCCAGTACACAGCGCGGCCGGTATCTGTTGCTTGCATTACTCATTTCCTCCCGGAATCGTGTGAACAATTAATTCTTCTGGTTTTTGAGCTTGGTGGGGGTGGTTGGGGCCAGCGTACACCTTGAGTTTAGTAAACAGTTGTCTGCCCAGAGAAGTGTGAGGCAGCATTCCTCGTATAGCTTCTTCGACAATTCTTTCGGGCAAACGTGCTTGCAATTTGGCAAAAGTTTCTGTTTTCATGCCGCCCGGTCTTCCAGAATGGCGGCGGTAGATTTTCTGGGTTCGTTTTTTGCCAGTAACAGCGATTTTGTCAGCATTGATGACTATTACGAAGTCGCCGGTATCCATAGAAGGAGTGTATGTCGGTTTGTGTTTCCCCCGGAGGTACATGGCAACTTCAGTTGCCAGACGGCCCAGCCGCTGGTCGGCGGCATCGACCACGTACCACTTGTGCTCTAGGGAGTCTTGAGTAGGGACGTAAGTTTTGTTCATTGTTTGTTGTTAGTTGTCTATTAACTGTTAACTGTTGTTAGTTGTCAGTTGTCAGTTGTCAGTTGTCAGTTGTCAGTTTTTAATTGTTAGTTGTCCTTAGTTTTTTATTAGTAGTTACCTAATGACTAATGACTAATGACTAATGACTAATGACTAATGACTAATTTTGGCTGAGTGTCGTACCAGACCTCTGGGGGAAAGGGAAATTCTGAATAGCCAACCCGCAGCAGGCACAAACCTTGAGCGGGAGCGGCATATTTTACCATTTCTCGGCGTTCGTTGACCCAGATATCTGTGAAATTGTCGATCGGCCTTTCCCCGCGACCCACCTGCACCAGCAACCCCACCAGCAGCCGCATCATCCCGTACAGAAACCCGCTCGCCTGAACCTCAATATAGATAAGAGGCCCAGAACGGTGACACTCTGCCGCTTGTACATCCACCCAGGAATGGGGGCGGGCTGAGCCCGCGCGGTGGAAAGCAGCCAGGTGATGCCGCCCGATGAGCGGTGTCAAAGCTGTCTGAATCTTTGATTCATCCACAGGGGCGTGGTAGCAGTGCCAAGCAAAAGGACGCACAAACAAATTAGGAGTCGGATCTGTATAAAGGGTGTAGCGATAGCGCCGCCAACTGGCTGAGAACCGAGCGTGCCAGGTAGGTTCCACCTTTGCCGAAGCTCGAATTAAAATATCTTTTGCCAGTCGAGAGTTGAGAACGCTTGCCCAGCGGTGAGCCGGAATTGGGCCGTGGGCATCAAAATGCGCTACTTGAGCAGCAGCGTGAACTCCCGCATCGGTTCTCCCAGCAGCGTGCAGCGTTACCGGGCGTTCCAGAACAGTCGATATTGCTGTTTCAATTTCTTCTTGTACTGTACGCTGGTTCGGCTGTCGCTGCCAACCGTGAAAGTTAGTGCCGAGGTATTGGATCACCAAAGCAACGCGCTGTATCGATTGGGGATTTTCGATTGGGGATTTTCGATTGTCAGTCATAAATCACAAATCTCCAACCCAAAATGGAATTAAACCAGTTCAACGATCGCCATTTCGGAATTGTCTCCTTGACGGGGGACAGTTCGCACGACGCGGGTGTAGCCGCCGTTGCGCGAGCCGTACCGTTCTTGGGCTGCTTCAAACAAGGCGTGTACTAACTGTTTGTCGTAGATAAAGCCCATAGCTTGCCGGCGAGCGGCCAATGAGCCATCTTTTGCCAGGGTAATCATTCTGTCCGCCTCTGGGCGCAGCGCTTTGGCGCGGGCGAGAGTGGTAGTAATTTTACCGTGGCGGATTAATTCGGTGGTCAGCGAGCGCAGCAGGGCGCGGCGCTGGTCAGCCGGTTTGTTGAGTTGGGGAACGCGACAGCGGTGACGCATAGCAGTTGGTAATTGGTAATTGGTAATTGGGTGCCGGGATAGTCCGCGAGTTTTGAGCGGTGATTTCTTTAACTTAAAAACTCACCTACTTAAAATTCAGAACTTTTTTACCCGTTACCCGTTGATTAACTTTTAGCTGATTTTTCCTGTGGCAAGGTAATGCCCAAGCGTTTTTGTAAAGCTTCAATCACTTCTTCGGCAGACTTCTGCCCGAAGTTCTTGATCTCGAGCAAGTCTTCTTGGGTATAATCCAATAAGTCTGCGACTGAGTTGATCTGAGCCCGCTTGAGACAGTTGTAAGCCCGGACGGACAACTGCAATTCTTCGATCGGAATTTGGCTGGTAGGATCGGCTTCACCTGGATACTCTGGTTTGAGAGAATCTTGGGTGATGTCTTTGAGAGGTGCAAATAAATCTACCAGGATGTGGGCAGATTGACTCAAAGCTTCTTGAGGCGTCACGCTGCCATCAGTCCAGATTTCCATAATCAGCCGGTCTTTCTCGACCGTGCCGCCTACCCTAGCATCTTCAACGCTGTAGTTGACTCTGCGAATCGGCATAAAGATAGCGTCAATTTGGAGAAAATCCAAAGCCGACCCATCATCGCGACTGCGGTCTACTGCTCGGTATCCGATGCCTTTTTCAATTCTGAATTCCATTTCCAGAACTGAGCCGGGCGAGAGAGTTGCAATGTACTGGGAGCGATCGATCAATTCCACCTCTGAGGGCAAATCGAATCTATCGGCCGTAACTGTGACCGGCCCCTCAATCCGCAACCTGCCGATTTGCGGCTGCTGAGAATGAGTTTTGAGGACCACCTCTTTCATGTTCAGGAGAATTTCTAGAACATCCTCACGTACCCCTTCGATCGTGGCAAACTCGTGATTGACGCCCGCGATTCGGACTGAAGTTACTGCCGTTCCTTCCAAATTTGACAGCAGAACTCGCCGAAGCGCATTCCCAACAGTTGTTCCTTGACCGCGATCGAGCGGTTCCAGGACAAATTTTCCGTACTGACTGCGGTCTTTGTCAGTGTTAGACTCTATACATTCAATTTGAAACTGCGCCACGGAGTGACCTCCCTTTTCCACTTTGGATTTTTGATTTTGGATTTTAGATTGCAGAGCATACCCCTGAACGGATTTCGGATTTTGGATGGACGGGGCAACAGTTAGAACCATTAGTTTTTGACTTTAAGCAGTTAGCCATTATCCAAAATCTAAAATCTAAAATCTCAAATCGTTTTAGACTCTACGCCGCTTGGGAGGGCGACAGCCGTTGTGAGGAATTGGGGTAACATCTCTAATCAGGGTGATTTCCAGTCCCGCCCCTTGCAGCGCCCGGATTGCAGTTTCTCTACCTGCTCCGGGCCCGCTCACCATTACTTCTATTTGGCGCATTCCTTGGTCGTTGGCTCTGCGGGCAGCACTTTCTGCTGCTGTTTGAGCGGCAAAGGGAGTTCCCTTCTTAGCTCCTTTAAAACCGCTGGAACCTGCCGATGCCCAGGATATCACTTCGCCGTTGAGGTCGGTAATAGTTACAATCGTGTTGTTAAAGGTAGACTGGATGTAGCCTACCCCATTGGGTACATTCCGTTTCTGCTTTTTTGCACCAGATTTCTTGCCTGTTTGTGGTCGCGCCATATTAGTCTCTTTAACGTTTCTCTCAACTAATGTCCCGAAGCGCTAGGAGCCAGCAGCCCCCAGCGTATTTTTCCAAAAAAGATGTTACTTCTTGGAAGGTGCCTTTTTCTTGCCCGCAACTGTTCGGCGGACGCCACGACGGGTTCTGGCATTGGTACGGGTTCGTTGTCCCCGCACCGGCAGACCCAAACGGTGACGCCGACCGCGATAAGTTCCGATGTCCATCAGGCGCTTGATGTTCATTGACTCCCAGCGCCGGAGGTCTCCTTCGATTTGGTATGTGGTTTCTACATGAGCCCGCAGAGCTGTCACGTCGGCCTCTGTTAAATCCTTGACGCGAGTGTCAGGATTTACGCCTGTTGCAGCGATAATTTTTTGGGCCCGCGACAAGCCTATTCCGTAAATGTATGTCAGACCTATTTCGACGCGCTTATCGCGTGGAAGGTCTACCCCGGCAATCCGTGCCACACTTTTTGTCTCCCTAGTTTTCCTGTTTGGCTACAATGTTCAATTAGGATGCACCTGCGTGCAGTGCCCAATCTTCGTTTTTTCTAACCTTGGCGCTGTTTGTGTTTCGGGTTAGTGCATATCACCATCACTCGACCGCGACGGCGGATGACGCGACATTTCTCACAAATTTTTTTGACAGATGCTCGAACTTTCATCTTTCTTCCTGCCTGGAGAACCCCGCTCTACCGGAGAGCAGGCACGCTGGGACTGCCCGTAGAGCGGTGGGAGGAGAGGCTGGGCAAGGTGTAGGCCTCTCCTCGATTAAATTGTATAAAGTGCGGGTTGTTTCATGAAGGAGCCCGCTTGCACCCACTCCCATTGCTGGGTAAAGTTCGCCTGCGCCAGAGTGTTGGCGAGCGATACTTTTACGGTGTAACAATGACTTAACCCGGTACACCGGTAGGTTGTTGACGCCCTTCTCGGCAACACTACAAACGTAGCATTATAGCATAAATTTGAAGCTTTTTACCAAATTCTCTCTAAATTAAACTTAGAATTCGTTTTTAGAAAGTTTTATCTAAGCCTATTTTTTCCGAAGGCGATAAGTAATCCTGCCTTTGGTCAAGTCATAGGGAGTCAATTCGACTTTGACGCGATCGCCAGGCAGAATTTTGATGTAGTTGCGGCGGATCTTGCCGGAAATGTGAGCCAGCACGTTAAACCCATTATCTAGGTCAACGCGAAACATCGCATTGGGCAGGGATTCCGTCACTGTCCCTTCCATTTCAATTAAATCTTGCTTAGACAATTTGGTATTTACCTCAACTCTACATTTGATTAACTAGGAGTGTCCCGGCGTTGGCCTCCAAACCTATTTACTGGTAGGAGTCAAACGGGAGCGGGGGGCAATAATTAGGGCGACTCGATAGACTTTAATACTCAACCAACCGCTTGTTTTAGCTTTACTTGAGTAAAGTTGTGGCAATTAGTATCGAGTTCAATCCGGTCTCTAGCAACCCTCACAAAACCTGATAGCACAAAAAGCTCCTAGTTAACATATCTTAGCAAAAGCTTGTGAGTAACAAGCTGTATTGAGAGGGTTCAAGAGTCGATCGAGAGAGCTTGCTGCAGTTCAGCAGTGACTAATTCCATTGCTCGATCGCCATCAACCGCAACTAACTGTTGACGGCCGCTGTAAAAATCAATCAAAGGCTCAGTTTGCTCGCGATAAACTTGCAACCGACGGCGGATCGTCTCCTCATTGTCATCCTGCCGGCCCCGCGACAGCAGGCGAGACACCAAAATGTCGTCAGGCACGTCGAGATTAACAGCTTTGAGACCACATTTGGGGTTCGATGTACTCTCCTCGGCACCGCTAAGCTTGTGCAGCAGTTTGTCTAAAAAAGTTGCCTGGGCGACAGTGCGGGGAAAGCCGTCGAGAATCCAGCCCGCATTCGCGTCCGGTTCATTCAAGCGTTCCTGCACGATATCCATCAGCAATTGGTCGGGAACCAACTCACCCCTATCCATGTAAGATTGCGCCTTTAGGCCCAAGGCAGTTTTCGCCACCACACAGGCGCGCAGGATTTCGCCCGTAGAAATGTGGGGTATTTTCCAGAGAGCGGCTAATATCTGAGCCTGAGTTCCCTTTCCCGCCCCAGGAGGTCCCATGAAAATAAATTGCATTACGATTACTTCACCATTCCTTCATATCGCTGGGAGATGACGTAAGTTTGAATTTGCTTAGCAGTTTCGATCGCCACACCTACTAAAATCAGTAGGGAAGTTGCGCCAAAACCTCTAAAAGTTTGCACACCGATCGCGCTTTCTACAGCAGTTGGTACAATAGCCACCAGACCTAGAAAAATCGCTCCCAAGAAAGTCAAACGGTTCAAAACCTTCTCCACATAATCACTCGTTTTCTGACCCGGACGAATTCCAGGAATGCTAGCGCCCATTTTCTTCAAGTTCTGAGACATATCTACGGGGTTGACAATCAACGAAGCGTAGAAATAGCTGAAGAACAGAATCAAAGTTAGATAAAACAGCGCGTAAGCCCAAGGGGCAGGGCCGTTCGGACTCAAAACATTAGCAACTTGAACCAAAAACGGGTTATTGAGAGACTGAGCGAGGAAAGAAGGCACAATCAACACCGAAGATGCAAAAATAATCGGCATCACTCCGCCTTGATTCAAGCGCAGGGGCAGATAACTCCGGCTCTCCCGATAAACTTTGCGGCCGACTTGGCGACGGGCCGAAATAATCGGAATGCGGCGAGTACCTTCCTGAACAAAAACAATCCCGACAATCGTTACCAAAAAGACCAGCAGCAGAACGACTACGCGGCCGACAACTTGCGTGTCCCCACTTTGAGCCAATTCAAAAGTTTGTCCCAAAGAGCGCGGCAATACCGACACAATATTGATAAAAATCAGCAGCGACGCTCCGTTCCCGATACCTCGTTCCGTCACCACTTCCGATATCCACATCACAAACATTGAGCCGGCTGTCAGAGCCAAAGCAGTTTGTGCTATGAATAAAGGCGATGGAGACTGAGCAAAAGGGCTGACCCAAATCGCAATGCCAATACTTTGCAGAATTGCCCAGCCCAAAGAAACGTAGCGAGTAATTTGAGAAATTTTGCGTCGCCCCGCTTCTCCTTCATTTTTCTGCAAGTCTTCTAAGCTTGGCAGAGCCGCAGTTAGAAGTTGCACAATAATTGAAGCATTAATGTAGGGCAAAATCCCCAACGCGAAAATCCCCAACGCTGACAAGCCGCCTCCTGAGAACAAGTCCAGAAAGCCAATTAAAGGGCTATTTTGGACGTTTTGGGCAAAGGCGACTCGATCGATGCCGGGGACTGGCAAGTGGACACCCAGGCGTACTAAAATCAGTAAGCCAACGGTTACGAGGATGCGGCCTCGTAAACCAGCAGCTTGAGCCATCTGCATGAACGTCTCTTGTGCAGTTGGCGCTTTCTCTCTACTAACGTCCATAGTTACGATTTTGGATTTTAGATTTGGGATTTTCGACTAAATCATTTTCTGATAGCAAGCTTGAGGATTTGAGATTTGGACAGACTCTCAAACCTCAAATCTTCACGCAACTAATTCACAACTTCCGCCTGCAGCTTCAATTTTGGTGCGAGCACCTGCGGTAAAAGCCGAGGCGCGCACTTGCAAAGGTACATTCAGTTCACCATCTCCTAAGATTTTCAGCGGCCCGTCGTCTGTGGTGACAATTTTTGCTTGGATCAAAGAGGTGAGAGTAACTTCGGTGTTTGCTGGCAGCGATGCTAATTTACTTACATTAATGGTAGTGTACTCTTTCCGGTTCACTAGAGGGAAGCTTTTCAACTTGGGGAGACGGCGGTAGAGAGGATTTTGACCTCCTTCAAAACCGGGTCTAGTGCCGCTACCGGCTCTAGATTTTTGACCGCGCATCCCTTTGCCGGAGCTCGCGCCTTGACCGGCAGAAATACCTCTGCCCAAGCGTCGGGGGCGCTTTTGGGAGCCTGCTTTGGGTCGGGCGTCTTGCAATCTCATAGTTTTAGTAATTGGTAATTGGTAATTGGTATGTAGAGAGGGGGTACGCAGTAGTTTTGAGTGCGTGAGTTTTAAGTTGCGGATTTTTTTATTTTCACCGCAAGCACTTAACACTCAAAACTTACAGTTTCCCATTCTCGCGTGCCCTAACCGTAGAGATTTTCTACTGGAATTCCGCGCTCTTGAGCAACTTCGGACAAGGTGCGGAGGGTGGAGAGGGCATTGACTGCGGCTCGGGCGTTGTTTAAGGGATTTCCAGAACCTAGCTGTTTGGCTAAGATGTTGCGGACTCCTGCTAGTTCGAGAACAGTTCGCACTGCTCCCCCTGCAATTACCCCGGTTCCCGGAGCGGCCGGCCGCATCATCACTTTAGCTCCGCCGCCGTCACCGTTGATGGGGTGAGGGATGGAGTTAGATTTGGTGAGGGGGACTTCAATTAGGTGCTTTTTGCCGTCAGCGACGCCTTTTTTAACGGCACCGATTACGTCGCTAGCTTTGCCGACTCCTACTCCAACTTGACCGCGTTCGTTGCCGATAATGACTATGGCGCGGAAGCTGAGTTTTTTACCACCTTTAACTACTTTGGTAACGCGCCGAATCTGAACAACCCGTTCTTGCCATTCGGATTCTTTTTCGCGCCCTTTGTTGTTGCTGCTGCTTTTTTTCTTGTTGCGCTGTTCTTTTTGTTCTGCCATAGTTTTGTCCTGTGGGAATTAGTAATTGGTGAAAGGCGATCGGCAAGTGGTAATTGTTTGAGTAAAAAGTAAAAATAGAAGAAATCTGGATTTTGCCTTTTAACTTTCAACTTTTGACTTTTTACTTTTTAATTACTCATTACCCGCTACCCATTACCCCCTCTAGAAGTCTAACCCCGCTTCGCGAGCTGCTTCTGCGAGGGCTTTGACACGACCGTGATAGAGGTTGCCCCCCCGATCGAATACGACTTTGACTATGCCAGCGCTGGAACAGCGTTTGGCAATCAACTGACCGACTTGCACGCTCGCGGAGCAGTTGCCGCCAGAACTGAGAGTTGACTTCAATTCGGGATCGAGGGTTGACGCGGCGGCCAAAGTGTGCTGGGCGGTGTCGTCGATTACTTGAGCGTAGATGTGCTGCTCTGAACGAAATACCGCTAGTCTGGGACGTTCGGCGGTGCCGAACACCTTGCGCCGAACACGGCGGTGTCTGCGCTGGACTGATTCTTTGCGAGTAAGCTTCATTGTTACTTCTTACCTGTTTTGCCTGTTTTACCAGCTTTGCGCCGGACGACTTCGCCGCTGTAGCGAATGCCTTTGCCTTTGTAGACTTCGGGCGGACGCACTGCGCGGATGCGGGCTGCTGTATTGCCTACGAGTTCTTTGTCAATGCCGGAGACAATGACGTTTGTGTTGCCTTCAACTGCCATTGTGATGCCTTCTGGAGGAGGCATTTCAACGGGTTTGCTGTAACCGACGTTTAAAATCAGGTTCCGTCCTTGAACCTGTGCCCGATAACCTGTGCCGATAATTTCGAGACGCCGCTGAAAACCTTGAGATACACCTTCGACCATGTTTGCGACTAGGGTGCGGCACAAGCCGTGCAGTTGTCTGGCGACGCGAGATTCGTCTCGGCGAGTAACGAGTAAAGTCTCGCCTTCAATTCCCATGAGGATTTCGGCTGGGATAACTCGGGAAAGTTCACCTTTAGGGCCTTTGACGGCTACTTTTTGACCGTCTAGGGTGACGGTGACTTTCGTGGGGATGCTAATCGGACGCTTGCCAATTCGCGACATAGTTTTTTGTCCTTTGTTTTTAGTTATTAGTCCTTGATTATTAGTGCTTAGTTATTAGTCCTTAGTGATTGATTTTTGAGTCGGTTGCCAACGACCAGTGACTAATGACTAATGACTAATGACTACCAAACATAACAAAGCACTTCACCGCCCAAACCTTGGCGTCGAGCTTCTCTATCCGTCATAATGCCGCTGGAGGTGGAAATAATGGCTATGCCAATTCCGCCTAACACTCTGGGCAATTCTTTACGGTTCGAGTAAACGCGCAGTCCTGGTTTGCTGACTCGCTTAAGTGCCGTGATAATGGGCTTGCGAGTTTTACCTTTGTACTTTAGAGAAAGCACTAAATGTCGCTTGACCCCTTCTGCTTCTGCTTCTTCAAATTCGCCGATGAAGCCTTCACTTTTGAGGACTTGGGCGATGCTGCGGGTCATTTTTGTAGCTGGAATTTGCGTTGTTTGGTGGCGCGCCATGCAAGAATTGCGAATGCGCGTCAACATATCTGCTATGGTATCGTTAGCTGCCATCTTTTGCTTCTTACTCTAGTGCTTAGTTGTCCCGGAACGGCATTCCCATTTCTTTAAGCAAGGCGCGTCCTTCTTCGTCGGTGTTTGCTGTGGTGATAATTGAAATGTCCATGCCTCGAATTTGATCGATGCGGTCATATTCTATTTCTGGAAAAATTAGCTGTTCTCTCAGACCCAAGCTGTAGTTGCCGCGCCCGTCGAAGCTTTTGGGGCTGATGCCGCGGAAGTCGCGGATTCGGGGGAGTGCGAGGTTGATCAGCCGATCGAGAAAATCGTACATCCGATCGCCGCGCAGCGTCACCATAACGCCGACGGGTACTCCTTTGCGGATTTTGAAGCCTGCGATCGCTTTTTTCGCCCGCGTCACCACTGGTTTTTGACCGGTGATGATGCCAATTTCGTTGATCGACGAATCCAGTGCCTTAGCGTTTTGAGATGCTTCTCCCAAACCGCGGTTCACTGTGACTTTGACGAGTTTGGGAACCTGATGGATATTAGTATATTTAAACTGATCCATCAGTGTGGGAACGATTTTTCCTTGATAAAGAACTTTGAGTTTGTCCGGCATAGTTTTTGTGTTTCGTTAACTGTCCCTGGGCTTGGTCAGGGAATTTGTCGATTGTCCGTCCCACCGATGTTAGCTGTTAGTTATGAGTTGAAAAGTCACTTGTCAGAAGGCGGACTAATGACCGATGACTGATAACAAATCACTATTGATCGATGATTTCTCCAGTTTTTTTGAGCTGCCGCAGTTTCCGACCGTCTTCGCTAAAGGTATAGCAAACGCGGCTAGCTATTTTTTCTTTTTCGGAATAGTGCATGACATTTGAGCTGTGAATGGGAGCCTCAAATGTGAGTATTTTCCCGGACTCTCCCTCTTGCTGGGGCTTGACGTGCTTTGTTCTGATGTTTACACCTTTAACAATTACTTTGCTGACTTTAGGATATGTCTTTAAGATTTCTCCGACTTTTCCTTTCTCTTTGCCAGTAATTATTTGCACGGTGTCGCCCGCTTTGACGTGCATTCTGTAGCGCTGCGGCTCGCTAGTTGGTTTACCCTTTTTTCCGTACATTTTAAAGTACCTCCGGGGCTAAGGAAACGATTTTAGTAAAGTTTTTGTCGCGCAATTCGCGGGCGACGGGGCCGAAGACGCGAGTGCCTTTGGGGTTGCCGTCTACGTTGATAATAACGGCGGCGTTATCGTCAAAACGAATGCTCATGCCACTGTCGCGGCGCAGACCTTTGCGGGTTCTGACAATGACAGCCCGAACGACATCTGATTTTTTGACGGCCATATTGGGGATGGCGTCTTTGACGACGGCAATGATGACATCGCCGACTCCGCCGTAGCGACGGTTGCCGCCTCCCAATACGCGGATGCACATCAGTTTGCGGGCTCCGCTATTGTCGGCGACATTGAGGTATGTCTGGGGTTGAATCATGGTGATTGTTGACTGTTAACTGTTGACTGTTAACTGTTGACTGTTAACTGTTGACTGTTGACGACTAATTGATTAATCAAGTACCGATCGGGCGAGCGCGAGATCGCAATTAACTGTTAGCCGTTTTTTGTCCCAAAAATCTCAGCAACCGTCCAGCGTTTGGTTTTGCTCAGGGGGCGAGTTTCAGTGATGCGGACGCGATCGCCCGATTTGCACTGATTTTCTTCGTCATGAGCTTTGTAGCGCTTGGTGCGGACTACGATTTTGCCGTATTTGGTGTGGGAGGAGCGGTTTTCGATTGCTACCACGACGGTTTTATCCATCTTGTCGCTGACTACTACGCCAACTCGTTCTTTAATTGCCATAGCTACCTATTTTTGTTGTGCAATTGACTTGTTTTTAGCTACTGTGCGAGCCGAGGCTAGGTTGCTGCTCACTCTTGGCTGACTTCTGGGCTGGGAGCCGAACCTGCGGCTTCTTGAGCTGCGGCTGATTTTTCTGCCGCTTCTTTCTCAGCAACGATTTGGCGCTCGCGTTCAACTGTCATCAATTGAGCTAGCCGGTGTTTGGCGTGCTTGAACAGGTGAGGCTTTTCCATGCGGCCGGTAGCTTGCTGGAGCCGCAATTCCATTAGTTGGCGCTTGACGGCTAAAATTTGCTCTGCTACTGCAGCATCGCTTAATTCTCTAGCTTCTTTAATCTTGGTCAAAGACATAATTGTGTGCTTTCTCGTTAGCGAGCGGTATGACAGAAGACATAATTGTCTCTTAGGCTGAAGGTCGAAGGAAAGAAAAGTTATGAAAGCCAGATTTTAAAATGCTGTAGCCGTTTAAAATGCTGATTAATACAGACCTAATTCTACCTTCGCTCTTCGCTATGACTGGCCTTCTTCGCGAGTGATGAACTTGGTTTTAATTGGTAACTTGAAAGATGCCAAACGCATTGCTTCGCGGGCAGTTTCTTCACTTACGCCGCCAATTTCAAACATTACCCGGCCCGGTTTGACCACGGCCACCCAAAACTCTGGTGAGCCTTTACCAGAACCCATCCGGGTTTCTGCTGCGCGCTCGGTGACTGGTTTGTCGGGAAAAATGCGAATCCAGATTTTGCCACCCCGGCGGATATAGCGGGTCATGGCGCGGCGTCCGGCTTCTATTTGGCGGGAAGTGATCCAGGCGGGTTCGACGGCTTGGAGCGCGAAGTCGCCAAAGCTAACTGTATTGCCGCGGGTGGCAATACCGCTCATTCGCCCGCGCTGTTGTTTGCGGAATTTCGTTCTTTTAGGGCTTAACATGGCTTTGGGAGTTGGGTAATTGGTAATTGGTAATTGCTAATTGGTGATTGCTAATTGCTAATTGGTTTGGAACAACTCACACTTAACAAGTGACAACTAACAGTTAACAATTAGCTAGCCTTCGTTCGATCGATCTTCAAAGTTCTGGCGGCGGCGCTTTTGTTTGGTGCGGGGCACTGCTGCATTTGGTGCAGCTTCTTGTTCCTGTCCGGGAATAATTTCGCCTTTGAAAACCCAAACTTTAATGCCCAGAATACCGTAGATGGTTTGAGCAGTGCAGTAGGAGTAGTCGATGTCTGCCCGCAGGGTGTGCAATGGGACTCTTCCTTCCCGTGTCCATTCGGTACGGGCAATTTCTGCGCCGTTGAGGCGTCCGCTGACTTGAATTTTGATGCCTTGGATGCCGACTTTTTGGGCGCGGGTGATAGCTTGGCGGACGACTCGGCGGAAAGATACGCGCCGTTCTAGTTGCTGAGCGATGTATTCCGCGATCAGTGTCGCATCGGCGTCTACTCGCTGGACTTCGACGACGTTGATGCGAATTTGGCGGTTGCTACCGAGTTGCTGCTGCAAACCGACGCGCAAGGTTTCGATGCCCGCTCCGCCGCGGCCTACGACAACGCCTGGTCTGGCGGTGAACACTTCTAGGTCGATTTGATCGGCTTTCCGCTCAATTCTGACCGAGGAAATCCCTGCATTGCTGAGGGTTTTACGAACGTACTTGCGAATTTTATAGTCTTCTTGCAAGAGTTCAGGATAGTTTTTGGGATCGGCAAACCAGCGAGAGCGGTGCTCTTGGGTAATGCCGAGGCGAAAACCAATTGGATGTATTTTTTGGCCCATAATAGTTGATGAGTTAATTGGTAATTGGTAATTGGTAATTGGTAATTGGTAATTGGTGATTACCCATTTTTTTCAACTTTAAGCTGTTTATTACCTCTTACGTTTTTCCCTGGTTTAGTTTTCTACGAGCGGAGCTACTACTACGGTAATGTGACAGGTTGGCTTGCGGATTTGGTAGGCGCGACCTTGAGCGCGGGGTCTAAAGCGTTTGAGGACTGGGCCTTGGTCTGCGTAAGCTTGAGAAACTACCAGCTTGGATTTATCCAACCCTGCGTTGTGTTCGGCGTTGGCTACTGCCGATCGCAAAACTTTGACGATTGGTTCGCAGGCGCGGTAGGGCATGAATTCGAGTAAAATCAGCGCTTCTTGGTAGCTTTTGCCGCGAATTTGGTCGAGGACTCGGCGCACTTTGAAGGGGGATGTCCGGATGTAACGGGCGATCGCCTTAATTTCGGATGTGGTATCTATAACCATTTCGATTTGGGTAATTGGTAATTGGTAATTGGGAAAAAGGTAATTGGTAATTGGGAAAAAGTTTGTCCGATTACCTATTACCTGTCACCTAATTCGGCTATCTTTTTGCCTTTTTATCACCACTTTTCGCGTGACCTCTAAAGGTGCGAGTGGGGGAAAATTCTCCGAGTTTGTGACCTACCATTTGGTCGGTGAGGTAGACGGGTACGTGCTGTCTGCCGTTGTGAACGGCGATCGTGTGACCTACCATTTGGGGCAGGATTGTGGAAGATCGCGACCAAGTTTTAATTACTTGTTTTTGGCCGGCGGCGTTGAGTTTTTCGATTTTTGTCATCAGAGCATCTGCGACAAAGGGGCCTTTTTTTAGCGATCGAGACATGATTTTTTTAGTAATTCAGGAGTCATTAGTCAGCTTTCAGCAGTCATTGGTCATCAGTCCTCAGTAATTAGTTAGCAGTTAATAACTAAGCACTGAAGACTGCTGACTGATGACTAGCTTTGTCTACCACCCTTGCCACGCTTGGAAGATTTGCGGCGGCGGCGGACGATTAAAGCGTCGCTGCGCTTGTTTTTGCGTCGAGTTTTTGCACCCAATGCTGGTTTACCCCAAGGAGTGACAGGCCCCGGACGTCCGATGGGAGCTCTGCCTTCGCCACCGCCGTGCGGGTGGTCTACCGGGTTCATGACGCTACCGCGAACGGTGGGTCTGCGACCTTTCCAGCGGGTGCGACCTGCTTTGCCGAGGCTGATGTTTCTGGCGTCTGTGTTGCCGACTTGACCGATAGTGGCATAGCAGTCGGCGCGGACTTTGCGCTGTTCGCCGGATGGCAGTTTGAGGGTAACGTAGCTACCTTCTTTTGCCATTAGCTGAGCGCTGGAGCCGGCGGAGCGAACGATTTGTCCGCCTTTTCCAGGTACTAGCTCGACGTTGTGGATGCTGGTACCGAGGGGAATGTTCTTCAGGGGGAGGGCGTTACCGATCTCGATCGGCGCGTCTGGACCTGAGACAATTACTGTACCGACGTTTAAGTTAAGCGGGTGCAGGATGTACCGTTTTTCGCCGTCTTTGTAGAACAGGAGGGCGATGCGGGCGTTGCGATTGGGGTCATATTCGATCGCCTTGACAGTAGCGGGAATGCTGTGTTTGTCGCGGCGGAAGTCGATGTCTCTATAAAGCCGTTTGTGACCGCCTCCCCGGTGGCGACAGGTGATGACGCCTCGGTTGTTGCGGCCTTGTTTGGTGTGCTTATTACTGGTTAGAGACTTTTCTGGTTCTGATTTGGTAATTTCAGCAAAGTCCGAGACGGTTTGTTCTCGGGTGCTGGACGTATAAGGTCGGTAAGAACGGATGCCCATAATCGATTTTAGATTTTAGATTTTAGATTTGGGATGCAAGGACTTGGCGGTTTTGGATTTTAGATTTGGGATTATCAGTTAACTTGGTAACTTTCTGGGTTTGGTATTTTCACCAGTTAACCGCAATCTAAAATCTAAAATCTAAAATCCAAAATTGGCTAAACTTCTGGGAATAGGAGTTTGCGGATCGAGTCTCCGTCGGTCAGAGTTACGGTTGCTCGCTTGTAACAAGGTTTAAAGCCGACGAATTTGCCAACTCGACGCTTTTTGCGCGGCGGGTTTTGGGTGTTGACGCCGATGACTTTGACCTTAAATAGTTCTTCGATTGCAGCTTTGATTTGAGGCTTGGTCGCTTTGGGGGCTACGTCGAATGTGAATTGATTTAATTCCATCATTCGGGTAGCTTTCTCGGTGAGAATCGGACGCTGGATCAAATCTGCGTAGTCGCGGGGGTCGATTTTACTCACCGTAAATCTCCTGAATTTTAGCTATGGCTGTAGATGTGACGATAATTTTGTCAGCCGCGAGAACGTCGTAAACATTCAGGGAGGTTGCCAAGATGACGTTTACTAATTCGATGTTGCGTCCTGATAAGTAGACGTTTGGTTGCGGTTCTGGCAAGATTAACAGAACTTTTGTATCGGGTTCAATACCCCAGCGGGCGATCGCACTCAGCAATTCTTTGCTTTTCGGTCTCGGAAATTGCTCTGCAAATTCTTCAACCACAATGATGTCTTCGGTGCGACTTTGGAATGCTGTCCGCAAAGCGAGACGGCGTTCCTTTTTGTTCATTTTGACTTCAAAGTCTCTCGGTTTTGGCCCGAAGATGACACCGCCGCCCCGCCACAGCGGAGAACGGATCGAACCTGCTCTGGCTCGGCCGGTGCCTTTTTGACGCCAGGGTTTGCGGCCACCGCCTCTGACTTCCGATCGAGTTTTGGTGCAAGCATTTCCTTGACGAGCGTTATTCAGTTGCCGCGTCAATGCTCTGTGAACGATGTGAGACGCATTTTCTTCTTTGGCTACGCGCAGTTCTAAAGTTGTTTCCCCAACTTCTTCGCCTTGCCAATTTCGGACTACACAATTAACCATATCTTTTGTCCTTTGTCTGTTGTTAGTTGTCTGTTGTTAGTTGTCTGTTGTCTGTTGTCTGTCGTCTGTTGTCTGTTCTCAGGTCTTAGTTTTCAGGTCTTAGTTTTCAGCTTTTAGTTCTTAGTTATTGCTTGCTACTAACGGCCAACCACTATCTACTGACTGCTGACTACTGACTACTTACTACTGACTAACGTCCTACTTTTTTCTCAGGCACAACATTGACTAAGGCGCCAGCTTTGCCGGGAACTGCTCCCTTAATTAGCAGCAAATTCTGCTCTGTATCCACCCGGACAATTGTTAGTTTGCGGACGGTGACTTGAACGTTGCCCATACGTCCTGCCATTCTTTTGCCGGGATAAACGCGACCGGGAGTAGTTCCAGGCCCGATCGATCCAGGCTCGCGGTGGTTCTTGGAACCGTGAGACATGGGGCCTCGTTTAAAGTTGTGGCGCTTTTGAAAACCTGCAAAACCTTTACCGATGCTTGTACCGATGACATCTACTATTTGTCCCGGTGTAAAGGTATCTGCTTTTAGTTGTTGACCTAATTCAAATGAACTGGTGTCTTCCAATCGGTATTCCTGCAAGTGGCGCAGTGGATTCGCCCCCGACTTGGCAAGGTGTCCTAGTTCTGGCTTGTTGAGAGCCTTTGGTTTGACTTCGTTGTATCCAACTTGAACGGCACCGTAGCCGTCAGTTTGTTTTGTTTTGATTTGAGTTACTGTACAAGGCCCTGCTTGTATGACGGTGACGGGGATGGCTCTCCCTTCGGCGTCAAACACTTGAGTCATGCCTAGTTTAGTGCCAAGAATGCCTACAGACACGGATTTTCTTCCTTTTATTTACGCAAGAGGTTTCGGATTGCGAAATTTACGTCAATCCGCTTGCTCTTGTGCAGAAACATTTATTTCAGTGTTCCTGCAATTAACTGTTATCAACCAACAGCCTTCCTCGGTGTTTAAAATTTGAGTTTTAAATTTGGGAGCGAGCTTGTGGAAGTCTTGCAAGGGTTGAGATTCGCGGCTTTTTACCGACTCTATCTCCGAGTTTTGTCTCGGTCTTGCTTGTTTGTGCCAGGACTTGAGCAGCAAACCACTCAGTATCCTTTACGGCGACAATTCACAATAGTACATGAAGTGTTTGCCGTTTGTCAAGGGCGCGATGAGAATTTTTCGCCTCAACTTTAGGATTTATAATATTTCCAGCTCGCAAGCAGCGATCGACCAAATTTTGATACAGCAGGAAACACAAATTTATGGGACTGATTACGACGGGATCTGATCTGATTCGGGATTTGGAAAAGTCGGGGTCGCTGGCCCTGTACGTTCCTTTAGAGGGAGGATTTGAGGGGCGCTACCTCCGCCGGCTGAGGGCAGCGGGCTACGGTGGGTACACGATTTCGGCGCGGGGTTTGGGCGATTTGGCGATGTATTTAACGGAGGTTCACGGGGTACGACCGCCGCATTTGGGCAAGAAAACTACTGGCAACGAAGGGGCGGTTGGTTATACATACTACGTGCCGCCGATGTTGAAAACTCAATTAGACAATTTGCCACCGAAAGCAAAAGGATTGGTGCTGTGGATTATTGAAGGGCAAATTTTGTCGAGTCAGGAGATTGAGTATTTGACTGTTTTGCCGACGTTAGAACCACGAGTTAAAATAGCAGTGGAGATGGGGGGCGATCGAGCTTTTAGCTGGAAGCCACTTAAAGATGCTTTAGTTGCAGCTTAAATTCTGCTATTTTAGATCGCAAATCTACTAAAAAAACCAGCGAGCAACTAAAGCTCAACAGCTTCTGCTCGCTGGTTTTGATATTTTGGGGAAAAACTTAATTAACAGGAAAAATCTTATGCTTCAGAACCGCGATTATACCATCATTATTGACAAAAGCGGCAGTATGTACACAAAAGACCAGATGGGCGGTAAAAGTCGGTGGGCGCTCATGCAAGAATCGACGATCGCATTGGCGAATAAATGCGAAGAACTTGATCCTGATGGCATAACAGTTTATGTGTTTTCCGGTCGCTTCAAGCGCTACGACAACGTAACATCAGCTAAAGTAGTGCAAATTTTCCAAGAAAACGAACCTTCGGGAACTACGAATTTAGCTGCTGTTCTGCAAGACGCTCTGAACAGTTATTTTCAGCGCAAAGCATCCGGTAAGACCAAGCTAAATGGGGAAACAATATTAGTGGTGACGGACGGGGAACCGGACGATCGCAAAGAAGTGATGAAAACGATTATAGAGGCTTCCCGGAAGCTCGATCGAGATGAAGAGTTGGCGATTTCTTTCATTCAAGTAGGGAATGCGCCGGAAGCTACTAAGTTTCTCAAGATATTGGATGACGAACTGCAAAGCGCCGGGGCTAAATTCGATATCGTTGATACTGTCACGATGGATGATATTGAAGGAATGACCCTGACAGAGGTATTGCTGAATGCAATAACTGATTAAGGAGGCGGGCGAAGTTTCCGTGATTATATTGGGACCAGTTAGCCCAGCAGCATTTTTTAGGGGGTTTAAGTTATGGAATCGATCGATCGCCTGTTAGGTGAACTGAAGGCAGAGTATCAAGCATCTCAGAAAATTGCTGAGTTGAAAAGTCAGGCGCCGGCGCAAGCACAAACGCCGTCAAATGCAACATTTAAAACATCAGATATAAATTTGTATGCTAGTCCTTTGGATAAGGATTTAGCTCAAATTAAGGCTGAGTACGAATCGCAAAATAAAGCTCAGGAAGTCGCTTCACTGCAACCGCTTAAGGCTGAGCACGAAACGCAAAATAAAGCTCAGGAAGTCGCTTCACTGCAACCGCAACCCGCAGAAAAAGTCGCGGAACCACAGTTGGACGTACAAACGCACAGGCAGAAAGTTAGGCAAGCTCAGGTTTGGCTGAAAAAGTTGGATAAAAATTCCGATGAGGGATATTGGTTCGATCAATTTGCTTTTAAGTATTCTTCGAGGATAGATGCCGCGATAGACTATTTGCAAGCAGTGAATGAGTTTGATTGATTGAACTACACGGTATTCACGATTTTTAATGCCGTTTTTTGGTTGATTGCCATCTCTATTTGTTGTAAGGACACGGCAGTGCTATGTCTTTACAAAGCGTAAAATACAGATCATTTGTATTACGCGGGATTTAGGACATGGCAGTGCCGTATCCCTGTAAATTGCCCTGGGGGGGTAACAACCAGCCTGAAACCCAGAGGTGGTGAGGATTGAGCCAATGTGTGCTAAAAAAAGATAGGCAGCATAATTGTTACACGCTTGCCTATCCAAAAAATAATGATACCAACATTTTACCAGACTCATTTAAAAAAACAACTGACGAAAGCTCAGTTTCTTGTAATGACAATTTTGCTATCTGTGATGCAATCCGAAAAACAAGTGAGATTAGAAAGACTGGCACGGGTATTTCCTTATCCAATTACAACAGAAAGTAGGCGTAGAAAAATACAAAGATTTCTGGATTTACCAAACTTAACTATCTCATTAATTTGGTTTCCCTTGATTACTTATTGGTTGACCACTTATTGCCCCATTGGTACTCGTTTATCAATCGCAATTGACCGCAGTCAATGGGGGCGCATTAATCTTTTTATGGTGACGCTAATCTGGGAAAAAAGAGCAATTCCATTATACTGGTCATTATTGCCAAAATTAGGAAACAGTAACTTGGAGGAGCAAACAGCAAATTTACAGCAAATTTTACCATTGTTTTCAGAATATAAAGTCATCGTTTTAGGGGATCGTGAATTTTGTTCTGTTGATTGAGGAAATTGGCTTAAATCAAAGGGTGTGTCGTTTTGCTTAAGACTTAAAAAGAATCATTGTATCGAAATAGAACATTTAATTTGGCAACGGTTAGATGAATTAGGGATAGTACCAGGAACCTCTTTATATCTTCAAGGAAAAAGAGTGAGAAAAAGTCGGCCTGCCACCGGATTTGAGCTTGCTTGTAAATGGAAAAGAAATTATGGGAAATATCAAGTTAAAGAAGCTTGGTTTATTCTCACGGATTTAGGTTCATTGCCAGCAGCAATCAATGCTTATAAGCAGCGGATGGGCATTGAAGAAATGTTTCGAGACTGTAAAAAAGGAGGCTACGATCTTGAAGGAACTAGCCTCGAAGGAAACAGACTTATTAATATGATTCTCCTGATGACGCTTGCCTACAGTTCGGCAATATTTCAAGGCACTGAATTGAGAAAAAAGCAGGTACAAAAATATGTATCTCGTCGCAAAGAACCCAAGAAAAAATATCGTAGACGGAGTACATTTGGTGTTGGCGTAGATGCCGAAAAGTGGGTTCATTATCTCGAACAATATTCTTTCGATGTGGAACAGTTAATGAAGTTAAGTCCTTCTAAACGCCGCTTTTATCAACAAGGTATGCGGGCTGCAACCCTTATACAGTCTATCTCGTAGACCTCTTTGTCACCCCCCCAGGTAAATTGCCATAAAATAAAAATCATTTATAGGAACACAGCACAGTTATTTCCTGTGGCTGCCACAACCACGGGGAGGATTGCTCCTATACTAAATTTTTGGACACAGATGTAGGATGCAATAAAAACAAAGCCGCCTTTTTTGCTGTATCTTCAGATAGCTGAATTTGTTTTAACTCAACAATACCTTCACTGATAAAAGTATCTCTCAAAGCAGCTTTTTCTCCGCTGTTAAAAGTCGTTTCGTAAAACACTTCTCTAATTCCAGCCGCAATAACTAATTTCAAACAATAGATGCAGGGTTCTAAAGTGACGTAAATACTAGCCCCAGCAGTAGATATACCGTGTTTAGCAGCTTTGGCGATCGCATTTGCTTCCGCGTGAACCGCCCTTGAGGGCAAAGTTTTGCTGGCGTCGCAACTACTCAAACCAGGATAGCAGAAGCCTTGAGTAGTACAGTGTGCCGAACCTGACGGCGAACCGTTGTAACCCGTTGCTAAAACTTGCCTGTTTTTAGTTATCACCGCGCCTACAGGAAAAGCCAGACAAGTCGATCGAGTAGCGGCCAATTTTGCTAACATTAAGAAGTATTCGTCCCAATTCGGTCTTTCTTCTTCTAGATTCATTTTCTATCCTGAATGTATTGGTTGCTGGTTTTCAGACACTCGGCCGCCTTTTGCAATTCTATTCCCAAATAACCAATATGCTCGGGTTGGATGGCAGGGGAAGCCGCACAAATTTCTCGCACTAACTTGAGAGGGTTTTTTCCAGAATAACAGGTGACAACTTCGCCGCTGCCCGGGGTGGTTTGCGTGACAACTATTTGATTGTCGGCTACTTCAACTAAAAAATTGCCTGCTGCATCGAAAAAGTCTCGATCTTCGCAGATTTTAGCATATTGGGTTTGAATGAGTCGATCGGCATTTTCAAAGGTATCGTCATACAAGTGAGCAGATTGACTCAGCGTTACCAACGGGCCCATCGTCAAATTATAATCGGAACGCCTCGCAATTTCATCTCGAATGTGCTGCTGCAAAGCCCGCAAACCCATTGCATTTGCCGGCCAAGCCGCAAACATATCGTTACTGCGGAGAGTTGCGGTTAGCGATATTTCACCGTCCACAACTCGCACCCAAATGTGATTTAAACAAGGACTGCCACTGTGCTGGTGGTCGGATGAACCGTCAGGTCTTCTGTTAACATTTCCGCCCGCATCCCACAGACTAATTACAGCACTTGCTGCGTCAATTTCCTTAATTAGTTTGGCAATAACTTCTTCAATTTGATCTCGTCCAAACCATGACCGCATCCGCTGTGCGTAGGTATATTTAATGCCTTCGCTATATGGGGCATCTTCCAGCATTTGCGGTTTGTACTGTTCGAGGAAATCACGGTCTATTGGTAAGTAATTCGGTTCGGGAAAATAGAACTCCGCAGGTTCATCTGTAATCACTGCCATTAAGTCGATTAATTCTTGCCACTGTCCGTCGTAACCAGTCGGCCGTAAGGTGCCGGTGGTCTTAATTCGGTGGATGATTTTTACCCATGTTTCGGCGATAGTTTTGCCTTCGATTCTGTGTCCGTATTTCTGGCCGGGAAGTACAGTCGGGACGATTTCAACTAATGGAAAAGTTACGGTTTCTCCCCAAGGTTCAACCACTGCTTTTTCGGAAAAAAACTTTACAAAAGTTACTGTTTCTGCTATATTTATTGCTTCTTTCCATTCGATTGAATGACGCAATAGTTCTAAGGCTTCTGCTGATATTTCAATATCAATGTAGCCAAATATTGAAGATTTAATTAACCAGCAATCTCTACCAGTATCGCTTTTGCCGACTTCAAAGCCGTTGCGAAAAAAGTCGATTAAGCACGCTGCTGCACCGGAGTTACGGTCTTCTTTGGTAGCGTTGAGAATTACTAAAAAGCGGACGTGGGGATTGCACAGCAAGTTTCTAATTAAGAAGTTGATGCCGCGAGTAGGAGAGTATAGTTGTCCGATGACAGCAAATTCGTTGGGTTGTAATTTTTTGCCGATCGCACTTTTTACTGTCCAGCCACTGACAATGGCTGTTTGCCCCGTTCCGCAAATTAATTGATTTGGCTTGTATAGGGGTTTGTACTCAAATTTATTGACGAGATTTGTGGCTGTCATGGTTTACCGTTTTTTGCACCGCGTACTACTATATCAATAGTTTGGATGGTTTGAAGGGGCACTATCAATCATCTTTATGCCACCGCTGCAAGGATTTGTTATGCTGCGTCAACGCAAATCTTTGCCTGAATGTCTTTTACCGCGATCGCCTTCAGCGGAATTGAAATCACAAACTCTGTACCTTCACCTAAAGTTGAGTTGACTTCTAAAGTTCCAGAGTGTTTCTGGACTACGATTTGATGAGCGATCGCCAATCCTAGGCCTGTTCCTTGCCCCACGCCTTTAGTGGTAAACAGATGCTCAAAGATTTTTGGCTTCACCGCATCCGTCATCCCAATCCCATTATCCTGAATTCGGATCACTACCTGAGATTCCGACAATTGGGTTTTGACAGTAATCTGGTTGGGTTTGGTTTTGATCTGAGCAAAACTGCGCCCTTGATTTGATTCCTCAAGGGCATCGATCGCATTTGCCAGCACATTCATAAATACCTGATTCAACTGTCCGGCAAAGCATTCTACCTCTGGCAGATCGCCATAGTCTGTGATGACTTGAATTTCCGGGCGACATTCGTTGGCTTTGAGGCGATGCTTGAGAATCAACAGCGTGCTGTCAATGCCGTCGTGGATATTGCAAGTAATTGGGAGTTCGCAATCCGAACGCGAGAAGGTTCTTAAACTGGTGCTGATTGTGCGAATGCGATCGACTCCTTCTTGCATCGAATCGATTAATTTGGGTAGATCCTCTTGTAAGTATTCCAAGTCTATTTCCTCCACGAATGCCTGAAGCGTGGTACTTGGATAAGGGAGTTCTTTTTGGTAGAGAGCGATCAGTTTAAAGAGGTCTTTAATATAGTCCTGAGCGGGATTCAGATTGCCCGCAATAAAGCCAAGTGGGTTATTAATCTCGTGCGCGACACCCGCCACTAAATTGCCCAAAGCAGACATCTTTTCGGTGTGGACTAAGTGACACTGAGACTGTTGCAGTTGTGTGAAGGCTGCTTCTAAATCAGCCGTTTGCTCAGCTACACGCTGTTCGAGATTTTTCGTTAACTGCCGTAGCTGCAAATGAGTTTTTACCCGTGCTAGCATCTCCTTTTCTTGAAAGGGTTTGGTGATGTAGTCCACAGCACCCAAGTCAAATCCTTTCTCCTTACTATCGGCATCGGAGACAGCGGTCATAAAAATGATCGGAATGCTGGCTGTCCTGGGATCTGCCTTCAGACGTTGGCAGGTTTCAAAGCCGTCAATTCCTGGCATTTGAACATCGAGCAAGATCAGATCGGGAGGATAAACTTGGACTCGCTTAAGAGCGCGATCGCCGTTGATTGCGGTTGCTACTTCATACCCCGCATCACTTAAGGTTTCACAAACCACTTCTAAGTTTGCAGGGGTATCATCCACCACCAGAATTAATTGAGGACTAGACATCGGCTTTTTTCTCTGTGAGGTGTTGTTGTAGCAACTCTTCAATTTCTTCGTCTTTAAATTGCTTGGCAAGCGGAAGAATTTGTGATGCAAAATCAGCGTAGCGAGGGTTAGAGTGAGCAAGATGCTCTGTGTGTTCTCGTAGCCGTTTTAAGTTGCCTTGCTGTGCCAGTTGTAGTAACGCCCTTAACTCTAAAGTCGAAGGAATCATCCCTTCAGGCTTATCTAATGCAGTCGTTAGAGTGGATGGCCCAGAGTCGTTTGAGGCTGTCATTTCATATTTCCACTTTAATTCCAAATGAGTGGCTAAGAGGTTAAATAATTCACTGACTTCCACTGGCTTGGCCAGGAAATCATTTCCCCCTGCATCTAAACTCATCTGTTGATAGGCTTGTGATACTGATGCAGAAGAGACAAGGATCTTCTGGTGTTGCAACTCATTTGCACTGCGAACCTGTTTGAGCAGTTCAAAGCCATCCATGACTGGCATTGCCAAGTCTGTAATCACTAAGTCAGGTTGAGACTGTCGTATTTTTTCCAATCCTTCTTGTCCATTTTCTGCCTCAGTAAGTTGGAATCCTAGTGGATATAACAAGTTGACGAGAACGGCTCGGTTTTCCCAACGATCGTCTACAACAAGAATGCTGCGTCGTTGTCCTTCGTAACCAATAATTTGTTTTCCAGTTGTGAGGGAGTTTTGCTCGGCCCAATCGGTGGCGATCGCCATTTCCACCTCAAAAAAGAACTCACTACCGACTCCGGGTTGGCTTTTAACTTGGATTTTTCCGTTCATAAGTTGGACAATCCTTTGGCTGATCGCGAGTCCTAAACCCGTACCCTCGACTTGGCGCTGGCGATCGCCCACTTGTTCAAAAGCCTGAAAAATTTTATCCAAATGATCGGGCGCAATTCCTACGCCCGTATCCTCAACTTGAAATTTGAAAGAGTGAGTGGACGGATTGGGATGATTCTCAACTACGGCAACCTTGAGCGTGACACAACCTTTGTCGGTGAATTTAATCGCATTTCCCACCAAGTTGAGTAACACCTGACGCAGCCGTTTTTCATCGGCAAAAATCCCTTCAGGCAACTGCGGATCGGGCTGGTAAACGAAGTTAATGCCTTTTTGGTCGGCACGAATGCCGCAGATTTCAGCGACACCTTGGAGGAATGAGGGAAAGTGAATCCCTTTAGGTGTGAGTTCTAATTTGCCGGCTTCAATTTTGGACAAGTCCAACACATCGTTAATCAGGGTCAGCAAATGAGAACCACACTGGTGAATGATTTCTACCCCATGACGTTCTTTAGCTGGCAATGCGCTGCTGCGGTTGAGGATTTGAGCATAGCCCAAAATACCGTTGAGAGGAGTGCGAAGTTCGTGGCTCATGTTGGCGAGAAATTCGCTTTTTGCTTTGTTGGCATTGTCTGCAGCTTCCTTTGCATACTTGAGTTCGGCGGTGCGTTTTTCAACTCGCTGTTCAAGCTGCTGGTTAGTTTGCTCTAGGGCGGTAAAGGAATCGCGCAATTGCTGCGCCATTCGGTTAAAGGATTGAGCAAGTACACCCAGTTCTTTAACGCCAGAGGTTTCGACGTTTTGGTCGAGTTTTCCTTCGGCGATCGCTTCCGATGCGTGACTGAGCAGCAAAATGGGTCGAGCAATCCAGCGCGAGGTGTAGATACCCAAAACGGTTGCCAGTCCTAATGCGCCTAAACACAGCCAAATCGTGTTGACTGTATTGGCATTAATTCGTCCCATGAAATCTGATTCCGGCATGGCGACGACTACGAGCCAGTCCAATCCCCATTCGTCCTGCCAGGGAGTTACTTGAACAAACTCCCGCTCACCCTCGATCTCAAAGTCTACGCGCTGGATGGTTTGAATGGTTTTCAGATCGCCGAAGCGATCGCCGAGATACTTGGACGTGGCTTGAATTAGGGCGTCCTTACTCTCAAAGCCCCGCAGTCGCTGAGGTTTGCCGTTGGTCACTGAAAACACCGGCGCATCGCTAGAGCTGGCAACGATTAATCCGTTGCGCTCCAGAATGAATACCTTGCTGGATTGACTAACCTTAATTTCACGTAAAAAGTCACTAATTTGCGAAAGGCGTTGCTCGACCCCCACGCTGCCGATCAACTGACCATTCTTGTCATAGATGGGGCGACTCGTGGCGATCGACAAGGGGTAGTTATTAGTCTCCCATTGATAGATCTCGCTCCACCCTGGCTTGCCCGTCTCGACACCTTTGGCGTACCAGCCTTCTTTCTGGAACTGATACGCTTTGGTGATTTCAAACATTTTAGTTGGCTTGCTTTGGTCATTTGTAATGTAGTTGTACAAATCTGGATTGCCGTACCGCTTCGGTAGCACCAGGCTAATGTCAGGATTGCCGTGGTTCGGAATGGTTGACTCGCGGTAATATCCCGAGGCGATAAAGTCCCCCGTTTTAGACCCGTACAGGATATAGCCAACTTTGTAGGTTTTTACCTGCTTTGCAAAGAATTGAGCCAGACGATCGGCATCCTGTAAGTTCAGCAATCCCAGGTCAATTTGCTCGCCGTTGATTTGCGTCAAATAGCGGGTTGCAGCGGCATAGCTGTCGAGGTGCTGATCCACACGGTTACTCACCTCTGTTTGCAAGTTAGTCGCTAGCTCATTCACTGCTTTTTGTCCATTTCGCAGCGACAGATACCCTGTTAATCCTACGGCAGCGAAGATTTGCAGGATGAATGGAACAACCAGACCGGTTCGCAGGGGAACCTTACTAAAGCCTTTAGCAGCACCAATTGTGGACTTCGACAGCATAGCGTTCAGAACAGTAAAGATAGGGTACAGGCCTGAGAGTTCCCAAACTTGGTTTAGAGGCACCAGATTTTATCTGCAATAAACAGGAAAAATATCGGCTTCGGTTGGACTTCTAAAAAAGCATTGCGGTTCAAGTTTTATAGCGTCAAATCCCGCACCACTTGGTAGCGGAAATCGACACCAACGCTAACAATTGATGTCCTACCTCCAACGACCAGTCGCATTAGCAAGTTGCCAGTCACTTTCTCTTTTTCACGGAGAGCAACAATGGCTGAGTTAGATGTGGCGTTGGTTGGTGGAGTGGCAGGGAGGCTGTTATCACCTCGGATCTGTTAGCAGACTGTTGTATTTAGTAGATCGGGCGATCGTTCTGGCTCAAATTTCAAGGCGATCGCACACACTCCACCAAAAATATCTCAACCCCATTACAATCGAAGACTACCGCTTATAGAATCAACTTCACATCTTTTGGGCGAGGGGAGCATCTCATATTTGTAAAAACACTTCTTCTGGCTCCTTCTTCCTCTTTCCTCCTGTCTCCTGCCTCCAATGGCTCCTTATTTCTTCCTCTTTCCTCGCAGCCTCGCGCCTGACAGTCTGTAGCCTCCAAACTCCAATTTCTAGCTTGGCTGCAAAAGTGGGATGCTCCCGGGGCGATCGAGTAAAATTGACAAAAAGAGGTAAATTTAATCAGATTGGGGTTTAAAATGGGTTATTCCAGCGATGTCAGCGACAAAGAGTGGGAAATTATTGAGCCATTACTGTTCCAAAAGAAGAAAACCAAACCTCCGGTGTGGACTTGCGCGGCAAATCCTTTTCGGGGATATTTTATCAACTCAAGAACGGTTGTAATTGGTCAGACTTTCCCAGAGCTCTACCACAATATTCTACTGTCTTCTGGCATTACCCCAATTGGTGTGAGGACTGTGTACTTGATCTGATTATGACCGAGTTACATAGTAAGGTGCGCTAACAAGTCAAAAAAAACCGCTGTGGACAACCCTAATAATGATTGACTCACTCATGGGAGAAAAACACCCTTCTACGCTAGTGAGGAGTCTAAAGGGTTTTGTTTCTACAGATGCACCGTTTAGCATCAAAAGACATCTAGCTGTCGATATACTTGGCTTTCCCTTCTTTACCCACTGTACCAAAGCTAGCTTATCTGATGATCTGCAAGCTGATTGAAATTCTTTCCCAAAACATCGATTACTTCAAATCTAAACCTGCCGAACTTCCCAAAACTACCATATTGTTAGACAACGGGTACCACCCTGAGAAACGCAACTCTTGCCTTGGAGGAGATTTATCCTCAGATTATGGCTAAGATTAAATTTGAACTCGCAGCCGCGCCATCAAAAGCCGAAAAGTACGCTAAACGGCAATCTGAATTTGTACCCTCGGCGGCTAGATGGGGGAAGAGAACGTTCCAACGCTTGGGTGGAAAGATGCAAAAGCTGGCGTCAAAAACTTTGATGGCACACTCGCTCGTTCAAATGCCAAACTCAAGCTTTGCTTGATCAGACTGATGCTTAGAAGACTAGCCACTGCGTAAAAAGATCTCAAATGGGTTCTATAGATTAGCGGGATTTGCCGATGGCACTGAGCTTGAGTCTGTCCCAAATTTGTCGCTGCTGAGTTTACCGGGAAAACTGGTTGCAGGCAAACTGCCACAGGTACTCTGAACAAAAAAATTATAAAAAAAATAAAAAAGTACGATCGACCGCGTTAGCAATTGCCGATTATTAGCGGCGCACTTATTTTGCACTATCGGGCTGATTGCCGGTTGATGCGTAGATACCATGCCACCAAACCCAACATTTCTCCGAGAAACTGGGTTTACGAGGCCTTGTCCTAATTAAGATACAATAAGAACCACAAAGAAATTGCGATCGACATTATTTGACAGTCAAGCTATGCAATCTACAACTCAGTCCGAGACAGAACTGGCGATGGACGCTCCCAAACACGGATTGCCCGTTACAATCATTACAGGATTTCTCGGCAGCGGCAAAACAACCCTGCTCAACCACATCCTGACCAATCAGCAGGGTTTGAAAACAGCAGTTTTGGTAAATGAATTTGGCGAAATCGGCATCGACAACGAACTGATTGTCACCACCGACGACAACATGGTTGAGCTGAACAACGGCTGCATCTGCTGCACAATTAATGAAGATTTAGTTAATGCAGTTTACAAAGTTCTGGAACGTCAAGAAAATCTCGATTATCTGGTAGTCGAAACAACCGGACTCGCCGACCCGCTGCCAGTAGCGATGACTTTTTTAGGCACAGAACTGCGCGACCTAACTCGTCTCGATTCGATAGTGACAGTAGTAGACGCAGCTAACTACAGCTTAGATTTGTTCAACTCTCAAGCAGCTTACAGTCAAATAGCTTACGGCGATATAATTATCCTCAACAAAACAGATTTGGTTGAAGAAGCAGATTTAGATTTGTTAGAAGTTAAGATTCGCGATGTCAAAGAAGGTGCTCGAATTTTGCGAACAGTAAAATCGCAAGTTCCCCTGCCGCTAGTCCTCAGCGTCGGATTGTTTGAATCGGACAAATATTTCCAATCTGAAAAAACTGCTAGCAGTCACGACCATCACGACCATCACGACCATCACGACCATCACGACCATCACGACCATCACGACCATCACGACCACAGCCATCACGACCATCACGACCACAGCCATCACGACCACTCCGACCATTTAGAAAATGACGGATTTACCTCAATTTCTTTCCAAAGCGACAAGCCGTTTTCTCTGAGAAAATTTCAATATTTCTTAGACAAACAACTGCCAACAAATGTGTTTCGCGCGAAAGGGATTATGTGGTTTGAAGAAAGTCCGAAACGGCATATTTTTCACTTGAGCGGCAAGCGATTTACGATGGACGATGATGAGTGGAAAGGCGATCGCAAAAACCAGCTTGTTCTCATCGGTCAGGGTTTGGATACCGAGACTTTGCGATCGCAACTCGAAAACTGTCTTTGTATGCCTTCAACCAGTCGCGGTAAAGGTTTTGGGAAGAACTAACAGTAAAATATTCTTTTCACCTAAACCAAAGAGCGTCGCGGTCTAATTGTTTTCGCGATCGCGAACTGGAGATGGATGGGGACAATGAAGGGCGATCGCCCTCTAAGAAAAAGAGTGCCCTCCAAGAAAAAGAGCGCCCTCGAATAAAAAGAGCGATCGACCTATTTTATTGTTGCTAACAAAAACAGAGCCGCACACTTATACTGTCCGCCGATCTCAAAAGCACGATCGCCAGTGCTTTCAAAGGTGCAGAGTTGCGTTGGTTTTACGTAATCTCTGCACCTTTATGCTGTTCCCACCACCTCTCACCACTCCTACTTCCCACAAGCAGCGCAATAGTTGGCAAACTCAACGAGGTCTGGGAGTTTCCCGTGATAGTCTCACGTTCCTTGTTTTCGGCTAAGCTATTACAACAAGCTTGCAAGAAGACGGGCTATGAGCAATCGGCGGCTAAAAAGAATTCGTGATTGTATTTCGCTCTTTTTATTACGACTCAAAAGGAATTTTTGGTGTTTTTGGGTAAAAATTCAAGATGACATTTTTCTTTTTTTTGCTAATTGTTTGTTAGCCCTTCTCAAATTGATTGGTTACGCTGCCTTGTTTTTGGGTTTGATTTTAATGCTGGGTCATTTCTGTCTAGTTGACATACAAATTAGCCGTGCGCGCATAACCCTCCAATCTCAGTGTCCTGAACCAGTGATCGAGCCTAAGCCTGCCGTGTCATTTAAGACTCAGGCGGGTCAACTATAAACTTGCCTTTGAAGCCCCCACGCTTAATCTAAGATTTAGTGGTGAGTGGCTGACAATTTCATTTTCATCGCGACACGGCGATGGCGCTGCTGTTCAAATAATCCTAAGACGCTACCAAAAAGCAAGTCAATGCGAGTCATCATCCAGCGAGTAAAATCATCTCAAGTCGAAATAGAAGGTCAAATTGTCGGCAAAATTGGCCGCGGGCTTAACTTGCTTGTAGGTATTGCAGACACCGACACCGAAGAAGAACTCGATTGGATGGCTCGCAAATGCCTGGAACTGCGTTTGTTTCCCGACTCTGCCGGGGATACCGGGCGCTGGGACAAGTCCGTACAAGACATCGGCGGCGAGTTGCTGGTTGTGAGTCAGTTTACGCTCTACGGGGACTGCCGCAAAGGTCGGCGACCTTCCTTTGACAGAGCAGCGGCTCCTGGAAGAGCGGAAATTTTTTATGATAAATTTGTCGAAAAGTTGCGCCAGAGCGGCTTAAAAGTCGAAACAGGCTTGTTTGGAGCGATGATGCAAGTCTCGATCGAGAATGACGGGCCGGTGACTTTGGTATTAGAGAAAGAATCAGGGTGAATTGTTTGCCAACAAAGCTCTCTTTGCTTCTTTCTTATTCCTTCTTCCTTCTTGGATAAGATCAAATTTCCAGATTAACCGGGTTTCCGAATTACTGTGCCGTAGCTTCAGAATACATTGCAGTTAGCTACACTCTGCCGAGTCTCGATTCCACAATCTATAACGGTCAAAACCGCCTCAAATAGCCAGTTATTAGATTGTCCACTCAGCGGCCTGGCAGCACCCTCAATTTTCCTCGCGCTCGCCCACCCAAATAACAGCTCAGAATGCTTGTACAGTAAGGCTTTAACGGCAATAAAATCAATCTTCCACAGCCAGCGCTTAGAATCAGATTCAGCAGCCAAAAACTGTTGCATGAGAGAGTGGAACACTGGCATCACTGCGGTTATCTCTACTTCCGTAACATTCAATGTATAGAGAGTTGAATCAGCACAGCAAGCGAAACCGCCAGCAACTGCCACCTCACTCTCTGACAAATGTCCTCGCACACCCGCTGTGCCCTACCACCCGATAAACGCCATGACTCTCAAAACTGCCACCAACACCGTCAACTGCAACACCGCTTCTGACATCAACAGCATTCCGGCTGCATCCAGCGAACAAACCGCCGAAATCAATTCTCTTCCAAGCATCGATGTCCTCGCTTTGGCTAACTTCGCCCTCAAAGAATTGCAAGCGGAAATGAAAACTTCCAGCCGCAGCGCTCAAGCAGTGGCGATGCGGATTGCTAAGGAAGTCGAACGGATTTGCCAAAAAAGCGATCGCATCCAAATTTCCGGCGAAGTTGAAGCTTGGCAAATCACCTTGGCCGAGCATCGGTTGCAAAAAACCCTGCAATACTACCGCCTCGGTTCCAAACAAGGCCGCGTCGAACTGCATTCTCACCTCGCGGCTATGATTTACCGCCATGTTGCTTCTTTCCGCTCGAACTTGAACTTCCAAGCTCGCTACAACATGATTGAAGACTTTTTGCAAGGCTTTTACATCGAATCTCTGCGAGCTTTCCGCCGCGAACACCAACTCGATGTCACCTACCAGCCCCGCACGCAGCTAGAATTGGCTGAGTACATGGCTTTCACCGAACACTACGCGAAGCGCCAAATCGGTTTACCCGGCCGCAACCGCCAACGCCTGATCGTGTTGCGCGCTCAAGGATTTGCCAAGGGCCAACCTCCCGAAACTGCGATCGACATTGAAATGGCTGTAGAATCCGGCAAGGGAGAAGAAGCGGAAATGTACAGCCGCTCTCCGGCGCTGCAACAAGTGCGCGAGCAAATGGTATCGGAAACTGTCGATCCGGCTGATGCTGTGCTGCGCGATCGAGTTGTATCGGAATTGATCGCCTATCTGGAATCGCAAAATCAGCCAGAATGCGTGAATTACTTAACTTTAAAATTGCAAGACCTTTCGGCTTCAGAAATTGACCGCGCGCTCGGTTTGTCTTCCCGCCAACGCGACTACTTGCAACAGCGATTTAAGTACCACGTCGAAAAATTTGCCCGCACTCAAAATTGGAAACTTGTCCACGAATGGCTGGGTGCTGATGTGGATCAAAAGCTGGGAATGACTTCGGACAAATGGGAAGCATTTCGCGCTCAACTTGCGCCCGAAATGCAGCAACTGTTAGAAATGAAGCGGAATCAAGAAAGCGACAAGGCGATCGCCACCGCCCTCAAATGCACTGCCAAACAAGTCCAAAAACGCTGGGCGCAACTGTTGGAGCTGGCTAGCCAGACTCGCAACAGCAGCCAAGCTTAACTGGTACTCCAATATGAATGCAACTGTTTTCTTGAGACTGGAAAATGCGATCGGGTGCGGCACCTGCACAGGACTGCCCGCCCCGGCGTCCGCTCTCAAATCAACAAGGGCTGCTACTAAATTATCGCCGCTTTTTGGCCTATTCAATTTATTAAAACAACATTACTTTTTTTAATATCTTTCGTTCCCTGGTTAGGCCGGGGAATTTGTTTTTATTAGTCATTAGTCATTAGTTCTCAGTTATGGAAAATTGCTTGCTGAAGAGGCAGCATTGCATTGCATCATATATTTATAATGATATTTAAACATAGGGAGTAGCATAATCAAGGCAAAGTTGTTCAAAGTTCAAATTGTGAAACTTGAGGGGGCGGAAGATGGATAAAAAATGACAATTCATCTATCCAGAGACAGAAAAAAAATCAAATAAATATCCTCATCGTACTATTCTGTTTCATTTAATACTTCATAAGAAGGAAGCATCAAATTTGAGTTATATCTAAAATGGGGGCATAAGTTGATGTAGATAGAAAGGGAAGGATTCCTATGTTACTTTACAAAATTGAAGATTTTAATCCCAACTACCGCGAAGCTGCTTTTAATGGCGAAGATATCAAAGGTCTGGATATCTATGCTGGAAATACAGATGAGAAGATTGGCTCCATCGATACCGCGCTAGTTGATGAGACAGGACGTTTCCGATATTTTGTTGTTGACACGGGTTTCTGGATATTTGGCAAGAAGGTATTAGTTCCAGTTGCTCTTTGTCGAGTGGATGTTGATGCAGAGCGCATCTACGCAACGGGTTTGAGCAGTCAAGACCAAGCAGAAAGACTACCCAGGTATGAGGATGGAATGGTGGTGGATTACGATTATGAAGAACAAGTTCGGGGTGTTTATCGTACTCTAACTGTAGAAGCGTCTGCACCTGTAGAAGCATCATTGCCTTTAGAAACCTCATTGCCTGTACAAGCATCTCCACCAGTTTCTATGCCGCGCTCTGTCTCTAACCAAGCTAGGGCTGCTGGTTATGATCGCAACACCTACACTTACGAACAAGAGCCTCAATTGTATCAGATGAACGAGCGCGAACATCACAAATTCCGACTCTACGAAGAACGACTGGTTGCAGAAAAAAGCCGTCACAAAACTGGCGAGGTAGCAATTGGCAAGCGAGTTGAAACCGAAACGGCACGGGTTTCAATTCCCACAGAAAAAGAGCGAGTGGTAATTGAGAGTATAACTCCAGAAAAGGCAGGTGCGCCAGTAACTCGGGATACTCCCTTCAAGCAGGAAAAGGTGATGCGTATGGAAGTTTACGAAGAAACTGCTGATATCAAAAAAGAAGCTTTCGTGCGCGAAGAAGTTAACATCAGGAAAGAAGTGGAAACGGAAATTGTTGAGGCAACGAAAACACTGCGTCGTGAAGAGTTGGACGTGAAGACGGAAGGGCGTTAGAGTGCGACTGAATTGAACAAGGGTTTGTAGTTGCGTTGTCTTCGACCACATGAGGGTTGAAGCGCAAATACGAACCTAAAGGCTCACTAAGACTGCCCAAAAATCTGAGATTCCTCATGTCTAATTCCTGGTGTTGACCGTTAATTAAGTGCAGCACTTTTAGCTTTGTTGTTTAGCATCTATGCGACCAGTTTTTAGTAAAGCCTGAGCCAGTTGCAGCTCAATAAGCTCAGTAGCCATTTCCTGATGTTCCGCCTAATTACTGGGCGCGTCCATTTATTAAATCTTTAGCTAAAAAAGGTATTGTTACAGGATAAGTTGATAGAACATTTAGACCTAAACACGCTGTGGAACCGGACGAATTTGCGGCATGATCCGCCTAGCCTTTGAGCGAGCAAAGATTAGGAACATACCCAATGCAAGTGCCTTTAATGATGTACTCAGGGCTATTGGGCAGAACCTCCATTCAAGAAGCCTATTATAAAGATGCCGACAAAATTCCTAAAGATGTGGTTGATGAAGTGGCAGCAGCGACAAAAGCAAATATCCCGTTCAACTATCCAGACCCCAGAGTTCTTAATCAAACCGAGTTGCTCAGTCGGGGGAGTGCTACGGCGCTAATTCATCAAGCTTTGGTTTATCAAGGTCCCATCGAACCACTGTTTAATAATGAGGAAGCTACGAAATACATTCCTGCTAGTCCTGCTAAAAGGAATAATTTATTTTTAAAGCAGTATCAATCCTAAAAGCGATCGCATTTACATACTGATTTTCCCATTAACTTTTTGTCAGCGCGGGCACTACTTTTTCGCCAAACACCTCAATAAACGGCTCTTGTTCTCGGTTAACGTTGTGCAAAATTAGTTGATCGAACCCCAATTCCATATCTTTTTGCAACCACTCAATATGCTGCTCTTGGTCTGCCGAGATGCGGACGTGTTGATATAACTCCTCTGGTTGCACAAACTCCCCGGCGGCCTCAAATTGATCGGGTGTTATCAGTTCTGTCAGCATTTTAGTTTGGAAGATGTTATTACGCCATTGATGATGAGCGCCTTGTAGTGCTTTCTCTGCATTAGTGTCATAGGAAAGCTGCACTTTCAAAATCATTGGTTTTCCTTCTCCGCCACCGCGACGAAACGCATCGACGACTTTTTTTAACTTTTCAGGTGGGCGAGAAGTAGTAATTAATCCATCTGCCCAACTGCCCAACCATTCTGCGGTTTCTGGGGTAACTGCGGCGCCGATAATTAATGGGAGAATTTCCGGGCGGGTATAGAGTTTTGCATCTTCTACGCACACTAAACCCCGATGGGTGACGGTTTCTCCTGCCCAAAGAGCGCGGATAATATCGACACATTCTTTGAGGCGCGTGTTGCGATCGCTCTTAGTAGGCCACTTATCCCCAGTAATATGTTCGTTCAACGCTTGACCGCTGCCAACCGTGAGCCAAAAACGATTTGGAAACATTTCTGCCAACGTTGCCGCAGCTTGGGCAATAATAGCCGGATGATACCGCTGTCCGGGAGCGCAAACAACCCGATAGGAAAGCCTCGGCGTTGCTTGCATTGCTGCACCCAACCAAGACCAAGCAAAACCGCTTTGTCCTTGCGCTTCACTCCAGGGATGAAAGTGATCGGAAGAAAGGGCATGGGTAAAGCCAGCTTGTTCTGCCATTTGGACATATTTCAACAGTTCGCTGGGCTTAAACTGTTCGTGGGAAGCGTGATAACCAATTTGTGCCATAAGTTTTTAGGAGTTTTGAGTTGACTAGGGGCGGTACATCCTTACCCGCCCTGAGTTTTGAGTTAAAATATCCAGAGTTAAAAGCAGGTGATTGAATCAGGATGCCTAGTAAAAGTTTTGAGTTTTGAGTTAGATAAGTTTTGAATTCACCCAAAATAATCTTGCACTCAAAATTCATAACTTTCTGTATAACGGTTAAGCTTATGAGCGTAAAATTCGCCTATAGCGAGCTTCAATTACCGAGTAGATGCCATAGGCAATTAAACCCAAAGGTACTAAAGCCAAAATCAGTGGACTAAAAGGCTGTTGTGCCACAATTGCCAACACCTCGCCCAATCCCTTCGTTTGACTGGCATCCGAGAGCCTTGCTGCTTGAATTAAGAAAAAACCAATTATAACGAAAACAATTCCACGGGCAGCAATTCCAAATCGACCCAACCTTGTCGCCCACTTTTGCTCGGTTTGGCTCATTTCATCTAGCTTGAAATGGCGGCGAAATTTGGCTTTATATGCTTCGTAGAAATAAGAAAAGCCTACACCAATAACAATTGATCCTGCCAATCCTACCAGCCATTGTCCAAATGGTTGCGCTAAAATTTGGGCTGTCAAATCTTCGGTTGTATTGCTATTACTACGGCCCGAACCCATTATCAGTTTTACAGCCGTTAAAGCCAAACCTGCGTAAGCTAAAGCACTTAAGGCGTAGCCAATGCGTTGGGCAATTCGCTTGGCATCCATTTTCTGTCCTTGGTGTTCTGGGTCGAGAATTGTCTGAACGATACGCCAAAGGGCATAACCAATAATGCCAATCGTTACCAGAAATAGTAGAAATTTACCGAACGGTTGGTTAACAATTTCTGATAATGCACCGCTAGTATCCGTTGTCCTGCCGCCCATACTAAAGGCTGCTTGTGCTGCTAGAAAACCGACAATAAAGTAAACTAAGCCTTTGGAAGCATATCCCAATCTTGCCAGTCGCTCAAACCAGGGATGAGAAGCTGTCTGTCCAATTGAGTCTTTAATACTGTCGGTGGGTGAGTTGTGGCGTTTCATATTTTTTATACTTTAGTTGTTAACGACTGCTGGTCTAGGCATATGGTGAATTCCTTTCCTGTTAACTGACTTTTTAAACAAATAATTTGTATTATTTATTAATTCAATAATTACCTTCTTTAGAGATTTTTTTCATCTGTCTTGAGCGGGAGTTTCAGAGGTGGATGGATTGATAAATTTCCTATTTATTACCCTTGACAAATCTAGCTTTATGGGCTATGAGATAGCTTCCCTGATGGAGCAGTCTGCCAGCAGTATAGTATATCCTTGATTTAAAATTATTTAACAAAATTTTTAATAACAATTAGAATTGGGGGCGCTAAAAATAATCCCACAAAACCCAAGAATAATCTGAATACTGTCTAGAGTTTCAGGGGTAATTGGGAAGCCAAGATACCTGCTTTTTTATAAGGATAGGGCTGACAAAATTTCCTGCTGCAAATTGTTTGATTAGGAAATATAGCAACAACACCTCGCCTGCTTTCCAAGGCGAATCTAATAAAAGCAGCCGTGCTGAAATTACGCTTAAAAATTCGCCTATATAGGGAATGAAAGCGAATATAAATGCCACAATCCCGTTAACAAAAAGCCGTGTCACTTGCTAAGCAAACAAATTAATAATGCTCGTAATATAGCAAGCATAAATCATTGGTGAATTTCTTAATAACTCCCCTTACTAAGAGGAGGGTTGGGGTGGGTAAAAAATTTATGAATTCTGCAAGGATTGCTATAGCACTAAAACTCATGCTTTATGCAATGCCTGCCAACCAACCCATTAAACCCTCTTCGCATTTTGAGATAATTTCATCCGCTCGCTGAGGTAAAAAGCGATAAAAAGGTTGATATTTGCGTGGCGGTATGGCATCGAATTTACCAGAACTATGGTCAAAAATATAACTAATAAGCTATGGGTAATCAGGGTTAGATAGTAGGAATACAACAGATAAATAGGCGAATTGGTTCACCTAAAAATAGTTTAAATTTGTTGGGTTAAATGGTCAATACTGGGAATGGGGTCAAAAATTTGTCCGGGTAATCTTGCTTGCAACCAATAGCACCCAACTCGCATAGGAATAGTTGGGAATCTGCAATAACTGCCCTAACTAGCTTATGGACGTTGTAAGAATGGATGCGCCCCAGTGCGGGAGTTGGGAATCAAGCGTCTATCGCCAATAGTCCGATCGCACTTAACTCAAAGCTGTATCATAAATTTTTCCTCAATCATCTTCCATCAGGTGGATATTTTCTTATGGCATCAGACAGATGGCAAGGTTGGGCTAGTTTGATTAAATGGTATGTAGAAGCAAGATTTTGAAATGGTGAACAAAGACAATAGACGTTTTGCCTAAGTCGATTTTTAAGACTCTAAATTCCCATTGTCGCAAGAAGTTGATTGTTCAGAACCGGGAGGATTTTAGGAGAATCAAATCAACCACAACGGCAGTGTCCGTGTTGAGTTCAACCTTTTATTTACCGGAAATTGCCGAATTCGGTTCTCAAACATCCGGCATCCTGTCCTGCCGTTAACTGACTTTTCAGGAAAACTCTAATAGCTAACCACCAGGCGATCGCTTGCGACAGGAAGACAAGCAGAACCTATTTCTTACGTCGTTTGCTTTGATGCTCAATTCAGCAATAAGGTGTATATAATGAATCAACTGAATCAACCAGAACCCTTGTCGCAACCGCTGACCCAAAGCGAATTCGTCGCAACTTTTCGCTTGTTTAGTAGATTTAGCTTTTGGATACAGTTATTCTTTGGTGCTGTTTCCGGCATTGTTTTATTATTTGCTATGTTGGGTCGCAACATGAGCGATCAAACCAATAATAATGCAGGTATTGGGTTCGGCATATTTTTAGCGATAGTTGGTCTGTTATTGCTGTGCTTTAGAATTTTTTGGGATTTTCGCTATCGCCTTTTAGGCCGACTTTTGCACGCCGAAAATTCCCAAGTATATCCCAGTAAAGAACATATTACTCACACCTTACGAGTTGGATTAATTTCTAGTTTGGTGGGGGTATTAATCGCGTTTGTCGCTTCTGAAGAAACAGTTGCTGTAGTCCTAGCAAAAACTCTTAGTCAGCCCCAAGCGATGGCAGCTTATGCGCCAGAAAATGTGATTCGTTCCCTAGATATTTTTGTGACGATGGCAAACGTCAATCTGGTTGGCGCTCACTTTTTTGGAGCTGTTACTTCTCTTGGGTTACTCAATTGGGTAGAAGATTAGTTGGCAGCATGGGCGATCGCTAAAGGCAAACACAGCTCCTATGTCGTTAGGAGTGAGAAAGGCTGACCGATTTAACTAAGGTTTGTGGTTTTGCACTGTCTTGGCGAAACAGAGCGAAGACAGTGCAGCTACAAGCTAAACAAGTTGGCTATTTGGATGAACATATAATCGGAAATTGGTAACGATCGCTCCTCGTAATGGTAGTCAGCCTGATCAACCGTTATTTTTTTATTTATTTAAAAAACGTAATTTATTATCTTGATAGATATTTCATCTACCTTTATATTGATATATTTTTAATTGGGACAAATATGACTTAGAATCAGATTCCGAAAGATGAGCTATAGCCGTGGCATTCAGCTTCCTAAATAGCCCTGTGGCCGGGTTTCTGAACACAGCCATGCTACACCGTTTCTCTATTAAGAAATTTACTGCAATGAAAGACCTCTGGTATAAAAATGCAATTGTCTACTCCCTTGATGTTGAAACCTTCATGGACTCGGACGGCGATGGTGTAGGCGACTTTCAGGGACTTATCAACCGCCTAGACTATTTATCCGCGCTAGGAATTACTTGTTTGTGGTTGCTGCCGTTTTATCCTTCCCCTAACCGCGACAATGGTTACGACGTGATGGATTACTACAACATTGATCCGCGACTGGGAACCCTGGGAGATTTTGTCGAGTTCATGCACCAAGCAAGGGAACGAGGCATTCGCGTGCTGATCGATCTGGTAGTAAATCATACGTCCAATCAGCATCCTTGGTTTGTGGCAGCCAAAAGCGATAAAAACTCCAAGTATCGCGATTACTATGTGTGGTCAGAAAATCCACCCAAAACTGATCCAGAATTGCTGGTGTTTCCCGATGCCGAGGACAGTATTTGGGAGTATGACGAACAAGCAAACGCTTACTATTTGCATCACTTCTATAAAGAACAGCCAGATTTGAATATTGCCAATCCGGCGGTACGAGAAGAAATATGCAAAATTATGGGTTTTTGGTTAGAACTGGGGGTGTCTGGATTTCGCATTGATGCTGTTCCCTTTTTAATTAAAGGAATTGGCATCGAAGGTGCAGACCCCGAAAGCCTGCGAGGTTTCTTGGAAGAAATGAGAGAGTTTGTCTCATCGCGTCAGGGTGATGCTGTGTTGCTGGCAGAAGCAAATGTCGATCGCGAGCAAATTCCTATCTACTTTGATAAGGGCGACAGAATGCACATCCTGTTCAACTTTTTGCTGAACCAGCATCTGTTTTTGGCCCTGGCGCGTCAAGAATCCACAGCGCTGCGCGAGGGACTAAAAACCTTACCGGATATTCCTGCTATTTGTCAGTGGCTTAATTTTGTGCGCCACCATGATGAACTGACGCTAGACCGCATTACTTCATCGGAACGAGAGGAAATTTTTGCAGCATTTGCCCCTGATGAAACGATGCAAATTTTCGGGCGCGGGATTCGTCGTCGCTTACCACCGATGATGGGAGGCGATCGCCGCCGCATTGAACTGGTCTACAGCTTGCTTTTCACCCTGCCTGGTACACCCATGCTGCGCTATGGGGAAGAAATTGGCATGGGCGACGATCTTTCGCTGGAAGGTCGAGACAGCGTTCGCACCGTGATGCAATGGTCAGATGCAGCTAATGGTGGCTTCTCGACGGCTGCAACTGATACTCTTGCCAGACCTGCGATCGCCCACGGAGAATACGGTTACAAACAAGTCAATGTCGTCGCAGCGCAGCGCGATCCTGCCTCATTAATTAACTGGATGGAACGTGCAATTAGCATCCGCAAGCAATGTCCTGAGTGGGGTAGGGGCAAGTGGCACATTCTCGAAACCGACTCTCCCTCCGTGTTAGCCCACTGCTGCGACTGGCAAGGCAGGACGGTGATTGCTGTGCACAATTTAGCCGACAAACCTTGTACCGCTACGCTGAAATTTCACGAATACACCCCTCTGTTCGATTTATTTGGCGATCGCCTGTATGAATCTCTCGGTGCCGACTCGCCCTCTATTCCCTTAGAACCCTACGGCTATCGCTGGTTTCGAGCCAATCGAATCTTGGGGTAAAAAAGTTAATGTTGATGGGAACACTAGCGACTCTAACTATTAGGAATTTACTTCGCTGATTAGGTAAACAACGCGGTTTCTGGCCCCCATCCGTAAGTCCTATATATAATTTTTAGGCGGGGATAAAAAATTTTTTCCTTTGAGGTGCGGCTGATGTTTCCAGTGTGGTTGCAGGCAGGATTTTGGGGTTTACTAGGGGGGTCGGCATTGCTACTGGGAGCGGCGGTGGGTTACTTTGTCAGCATTCCCCAGCGCGCGATCGCAACAATTATGGCTTTTGGCGCTGGTGTGCTGATTTCAGCGCTATCCTTTGAACTGATGGATGAAGCTTACAAGCGCGGCGGTTTCGACTCTACAGCGATCGGCTTTTTGGGGGGCGCTACTGTCTACACAGCCGCCAATTGGTTTTTGAGTCAACAGGGAGCAAAACACCGCAAGCGATCGGGCGCATTGCACCCAGCTAAAACAGAGTCAGGCGATGGCGGATTAGCCATCGCCCTCGGCGCGCTGTTAGATGGAATACCGGAGTCGATCGTCGTTGGTGTCAGCATGATTTCTGGAGGCGGTGTTAGTTGGGTGACAGTAGCAGCAATTTTTCTTTCCAACATTCCCGAAGGGCTCTCCAGCGCCGCCGGTATGAAAAAAGCAGGGAGATCGATCGGTTACGTTTTTGGAGTTTGGGGCGCGATCGCAGTTATTTCCGGTATCGCATCATTGTTAGGATATACGGTTTTCAGTGGCTTTTCTGCGGAAGTAATAGCCGCTACTACCGCAGTAGCAGCCGGGGGTATTTTAGCCATGATCTCAGATACTATGATTCCCGAAGCATTCGAGGAAACTCACGATTTTGCTGGACTAATTACTGTCTGCGGTTTTTTAGCTGCTTTTGTACTCAGTAAATTAGCCGAAAGATAATTGATAATTAGCCATGGTGATCACTAAAGTAATGTAGAATTGCTGACACTTATAGTGTTTTTGATATAGACACATACGAATTTAATATGTTGCCAAGCTGTATCTGACAGGGAAAAAGCTTATAATCAACCTTAAAGACCGCAGCCACTCAAGAGGTGTTGAAAAATTTATGTGTCTCGAATCAGGGTATATCCTGCACGAAAGCTACGAAATTATCGCTTTGTTGGGACAGGGAGGGTTTGCTAGAACCTACACGGCTGCACAAATAAACCAACCTAATAATCCTCTGTGCGTCGTTAAAGAAATTCCTTTTCCCTCATCGAACGATCCGCGCGTCTTGGAGAGGGCAAGGAAGCGATTTGAAAGGGAGGCTAGCGCTTTGCGCCGTCTCGGCAACAACTCGCGCATTCCCGAATTATTCGATAGCTTTGAAAAAAAAGACCATTTTTATTTAGTGCAAGAATACGTTAAAGGACATCCGCTTAGTCAAGAACTCACTGCGGGCGATCAGTGGAATGAGCAACAAACTGTTGCTTTGTTGCGGGAAGTTCTGGAAATATTAACATCAGTCCACCAAGAAAATATTATTCACCGCGATATTACACCTTTTAACTTAATTCGGCGCAAAACTGATCAAAAAATTGTTTTAATTGATTTTGGGGCCGTCAAAGAAATCGGCACTTTTACCTCTAACTCTACTGGTGAAATATTCAGCTCGCAGGCGATCGGCACCAGGGGTTATATGCCTGCCGAACAACACGATACGCGGTCTCTCCCGCAACCATATAATGATATTTATGCAGTAGGAATTATCGCGATTCAAGCCCTCACCGGGCGGCGTCCCACCAATCTGCCGCAAGACCCCGAAACTGGTGAAATTGTCTGGGATTATTTAACATCTGAACCGGTTTGCAACAAGCTCAAAAATATTTTAACCAAGATGGTGCGTTTCCACTTTCAAGACCGCTACCAATCTGTTGATGAAGTTTTGCAAGACTTGGATTTGTCGATCGTCGCAGGGCCCCAAGTACCCAAAACTTCGCGGAAGTTGCGATCGCGCTTTCGCTGGCTGCTGTTCGGCGTTGCGGGGATTGCAGCTTTTGGGGCGATCGTATTTTTAATCCCCAGAATTTCCCCGCTAATCTCGATAATTTCCCCGCCGGGAAAAACGCTGCCTACACCCTCCGCCGATGGTGTAAGTTCCGGCGAAAAACTCTTAGTGCAAACCTCCGCCCTGTGGTCAAAACAAAGGGGAATCAATGAGTTTGCCGACTCAAATTATCCCGAAGCTTTAAAATTGCTCAAACAGTCCTGGCGGGAAGACCGCAGAGATCCAGAAACTTTAATTTACATCAACAATGCTTTGCTGAAGGCAATAAATGCAGAATATTACACGATCGCAATTGTTGTCCCTATCCGCCGCAATCAGGACGGCAGCATCCTCAACGCAAATTTAGCCGAAGAACTGCTGCGTGGCATTGCTCAAGCTCAAACCGAAGTTAATTTAGGTCTTCTGGCTGCAAATGAGAACAATAAAGATTTTCCCGGTCAAGGCTTTCTCGAACCAAAAGCTATTAGGAAAAAAGGTCTGAAAGTCATCATTGCTGATGATGGCAATATCAAATCCTATGCCGTTCAAAGGGCTAATTATCTGGTCGCTCAGCCCGATATTCTAGCAGTCATCGGACACTACACCAGCGACATGACTGTGGAAACAGTAGATATTTACAATCAAAATCAACTAATCGCCATTTCTCCGGGAAGCACCACAGAAGAACTGACGCGAAAACCTCGAAAATTTTTCTTTCGGACGGCTCCGACAACTAGCCTAGAAGCTGAAGCTTTAGTAAATCAACTGTTATTGGTCGATGAGAAAAAAGCCGCAGTATTTTACAATCCCAACAGTCCGTTCAGCGCTTCTTTGTGGGAAGAATTCAAAAAGCAATTTGAAGCAAAAGGAGGCTCGACTTTTAGGCTAAGTAATTATTACGACTTATCTAAAAATAATTTTAACGCCGAAGCAGCCATCCAAAAAGTTGAGAATACCGGAAAAACAGCCTTACTTGTCATTCCCGACGGTCAAGTCACTAATTCCCTGGAAAATGCGATCGAAATGATAAAAGCTAACGGCGATCGCAATTGGATTGTCGGGCCCTGGACTCTCTACGAGCCGAGAACGTTAGAAGTAGCAAAACAGTTAAAGTCTATTGAAAAACTGGGAATATCCCTGTTTTGGCATCCGCTAGCAAGCTTTGACAAAAAGTTTCCTGTCAACGCGGAAAAATTGTGGGGAGGCCCGGTAAATACTCGATCGGCTTTAACCTACGATGCCGCCCGGACACTGATTAAAGCCCTAGAAATGCAGCCAGAACCTAGCCGCGAAGGCATGCAAAAAACCTTAGCCGATCCAAACTTTAAAGCCGAGGGAGCCACGGGTATAATTGAGTTTGATTCAAAGACGGGAAATCGGAAAAATCCTCCCAAACGAGTAGCGCATATTGTACCCTGTTCTACAGCAATATATGGCGTTACCTTTGTGCCGATCGAATTTCCCACAGCCGCAGCTGCAGGTTTAAAGTGCGATTGAATTGATATCTTGTGCCATTGTCAACAAACCTGTAGAGGGCGGACAGGATGCCTACCCCACAAAAAAATTTACTCTTGGTGGAATAGGCCGGAAAGCCTGTTGTTAAGAATGATGCAATATGTGGGAGTAATTGATATCTTCCGGCCTTGTCAACAAACCGTCGGGGACGAGTTTTACCAAATATAATTGCCTAAAATCAATATTCTCATAAACTCGCCCCCACCCGACGATAAAATGCTGGATAGAGAATTGTGCAAGATGTGCGAGTGAATTGATATCTTGTGCCGAACGCAACAATCCGATAGATGTTTCAATCCTACAGCCGACTATTGCCACAGGTGCAACATATCAATTTATTAGATATATTAAACAAGGTTAGTTTTTTCTATAATAACGCTTATGGCTGTCAATCTCGCTTCCTCAACAAGTTCTAGTCTCAAACCAGAAGCCCAAAATATCTCAGCACTCAAACAAGTCTTTCAGACAATTGATGCCGATAGCTGTCCGGGTTCCTATAATTTTCATATGCACACAGTCTACTCCGACGGGCGATTGCAGCCAGAGAAATTGATGGAACAAGCCATAGCCCGCGGCCTCAAGGGCTTAGCTATCACCGACCACCACAGCACCGAAGGCTACGTTAAAGCTCAAATTTGGCTGGACAATTGGAAATTAAACCATCCCGACAAAAATAGCGAAGCACCTAGTCTTTGGACAGGCGCTGAAATTAATGCCGAATTGCTCAACAATGAGGTACACATTCTCAGTTACGCCTTCGATCCGCAACATCCCAGTCTCAAACCATACCTACGAGGTAAAAGCACTGAAGGCACTTATTGTTATTCAGCAGCCAGGGTAATTGAAGCTATTCATGAAGCAGGAGGTTTAGCAGTTCTGGCACATCCTTGCAGGTATCGATCGACTGCGGATAAACTAATCCCAGAAGCCTCTCGTTTCGGCATTGACGGTGTAGAGATTTACTATGCTTACGGTAATCCCAATCCTTGGAAACCGAGTCCCATACAAACTGCTTTAGTCAAAGATTTAGCAGAAAGTTATGGTTTGCTGGGAACTTGTGGCACGGACTCTCACGGTCTGAGTCTTCTAGTCCGAATCTAGATACTTGGGAAATAAGAAGTGCTTTACCCTGTCCTTGCCAGTCTAAGCGTTAGCGGATATATGTCTTATGAAAGCAATCACAATGACCCAAAAACAAACAGTTTCTCAGGTCATATTATGTCCGCTAAAATGACTACCATAAAATTGTTTGATAGTGAAAACTTCAGTCCTAATAAAAGTCTGAGGACTGAAGTTTCCACTACTTGCCTTATAACGGCTATTTGACGGGACGTGATATCATTGCGATCGCCAGGATGAGCTTTCGGTATCCAAAAGTAAGCAATTGCTTTTTTCAGGTAATATAGTTGCAACTTCTAGAGACCTGGCTCCCTAAATAGCAGTCGCCCTTCTACCGTTCGGGGAACAACTGACAGGCCCGGTTAGTTGGCTGATTTGCCCAATCCAAGCGAGAATTCCCAAATCGATCCATCCAACCTTCCAAATAAGCTCGATTAGCCTTTTTTTCCTCTGGGTCGGAGGTATTCATGGGATGAGGTGCTAAACCCAAAATAGTCGCCGTCGTCACGCAAAACATCGACTTCTGAAAACTCTGGCAAATTTGCACCCGCACATCGTCTTCACCCCGACAGCTAGTGCGATAAACTTCGTGCAAATAATCCGGCAGAAAATGCCGCATATCTTGCATCAATTGAGTTGGCGGAATCCCTGCACCTCCAATAGGTAAAGGGTCAGCAAACAAAGCCCCGTAGGCAAATTCTCTTTGTTCTTCCGGGATTTGATGAGCTTGAGCATTGTATGAAACTGTGCCAAAAAACGCAGTGCCCCGAAAGAAAACAGCCTCTACATAAGGCACGGCTACATCTGGTAAAAATGTCAAATTTGCCGTCGCTGGTAGTATATCGTAGACTTGAGGGCCAATCTTGACGCTGTAGGTAATCGGTAGGCTGGCCGCGGCTACTAAACCGGCTTTGACAAAATCAACTACATCAGAAATAGACTTAGTTTCTCCTCGATCGTAGGAATCAGATAAGTCTATGAACAAATCGCTCATTACTCGCCAAAACTGACCGAGACCGGTGTAGTAAGCTAGCATCCGCACTTGTTCGGGCAAAAAATCAGGAAATGCTTTGTGGAGGGCTTGCATGAAAAAATTACCTTTCAGCTTAGCCGCGATCGCTTTTTCGACCAAACTGCTAAATTCCGGGGAATCCAAATAAGTGTCCAAACCGCCGCCGCCGTGCCAAAGCATTGTTCTCATGCAATACTCAGCATACTCAAAATTAATGCGATCGTGCCATAAATAGCGCATTAATTTGGGCACGGTCACATCTCCGTTGAAATATTTAAAAAACGGGAAAAGCACTAAAAACTGTTCTTCTGCAATATAATTGAGATTGCGAGAATAGGCATCTAAAACAATACCATAACTTTTCAGCACGCCGACAACTTCAACTACATTTTCCGTAGACTCAGGCAGTAAAGCTTTGCCTGATTCTAAGAGGTCAATGTATACGGCTAGGGGATGGGAAGAGGGTTTTAATACGGTACTTTTCATTTTTATTTAACCTGAATTGAAGGAAGGCACGACACGGATTTGAACACGGATACACTGATGAAGGGAATAGGTAGGGACACGCCAGTGCCGTGTCCCTACAGCCGTCTGCTGTATTTCATGGGATTGAAAACTGCCATACGACTAAAGTCCGATGCTACGAACCTAGGTCATATTTTATTTCAAGTTTTGAGCAATCACTTTAACTTGGGGTGGCACATTAGCTACCATTCCGATCGCAGTTTTTTCGCTCAAACCAACTAAAACTCCCGGCTGCACTCCCATGATGGCGATAATTATTGCTAAAACCAGCGAAGGAATACGATCGCGCCAGCGGACTTGCGGCAAATTTACCACCACATCCGAAAGGCGGCCGAAAAAGGCGCGGTTGACCATAATTAAAAAGTAAACTGAAGTTAAACCAGTGCCGATCATGCAGAGGAAAGTTTGCACCGGAAACACTGGCAAACTGCCCCGAAATATCAAAAATTCAGCAATAAATCCAGCCAAACCCGGAATGCCGGCACTTGCCATCACACCGAGGATCATTAAACTGCCAATCATCGGCAAACCGCGATCTGGATTGAATAAACCTTTGAGCACATCGATGTTGCGGGTGCCGGATTTTTTGTAAACAACGCCGACACTCAAAAATAGCAGCCCCGAAATTAAACCGTGGCTAACCATTTGCAAAACAGTTCCCAGCATACTAATGGGAGTAGCTGCGGCGCTAGCTAACAAAATGTAGCCCATGTGAGCGATCGAACTGTAAGCTACAATTTTTTTCATATCTTTTTGGGCGATCGCGCAACTCGCTCCGTAAAGCACGCTTACCACAGCCCAACTCGCCAACCAAGGTGCCGCCACCGCCCACGCATCGGGAAACAAACCCAAACCAAAGCGCAGCATCCCATAAGTTCCCAGCTTCAAAAGCACCCCCGCCAGCAGCACCGAAACCGGCGTCGAAGCTTCTACGTGAGCATCCGGCAGCCAAGTATGAAAAGGCACCAAAGGCATCTTAATTCCAAAAGCCAGCAACACCCCTGCCAGCAAAACAATTTGCCTTACCAAAGGCAATGGCAATCCTCCTTGCAAATGCGATGCGCCCGCTGCACCAACCATATCGAAACTAGAAGCACCGCTAAGCCAACCAGTCCCCAAGAAAGCAGCCAACAGCACAATTCCCGAAAATGCAGTATAGATTAAAAACTTAGTAGCAGCGTAACCCCGGCGCTCGCCTCCCCAAATCGCAATTAACAGGTAAAGCGGAATCAATTCTACCTCAAAAAACAGGAAAAATAGCAGCAAATTTTGAGATAAAAAAGCCCCTGTTACGCCGCCGGTAATTAACAGAATCAAAGAATAATAAAGTCGAGGTCTGCGGATCGACTCATCCGTAGCGTAAATAGCTATTCCTGTCAGCAGAGTATTTAAAATTACCAAAGGCAGAGCCAAACCATCAACACCGAGATTGTAATTCAATCCCAAAACATCTACCCAAGGAATAAATTCCGAAAATTGCAACTGACTGGTACTGGCATCAAACTGAACTGCCAAAATCACCGAGAGAATAAAAGTTATACCCGCAATGGCGATCGCGACATTCCGAACTATTTTAGAACTCACTGAACCGGGCCAGAGCCCAATCAGGGCAGCAGCCAACATTGGTATCCAGATTAAAGCACTGAGCATCAATTAAAACTTTCCTTTGTTACACAGTATTTAGAGCTATATTTAACATTAACGCAAAGCAACTACATATAAAAGCGATCGGCTAATTTTCTTGTTAACATAGATTCAAATGTCTCTGGAATCCTCCTATGACCTCAAGTCTTACAGATCGAGAAGATTTGCAAATTAAATCCGGTTCTCCTTCCACCCGCCTCACCGTTGCCGACTTGGAAGAACTGCAAGGTATACTCTGCGAAGCACATCTAGACTACCAACTCGAACTGGTAGACGGGAAGATTATCGTTATGGGCCCATCAGACATTGTATCGAGCGAAATTGGACTTGAGTTTGGCAGTCTTTTGCGTAACTGGGTCAAACCCCGCAAACTCTGACGAGTGTTTGAGTCCAGCGGCGGGTTTATTCTCCCCAATTCAAATCTTACAGCACCGGACGTTTCGTTTGTGGTAGCCGATCGCCTCAAACAAAGTAAAAGGTATTTTGCCGAACTTGTTCCCGACTTAGTGGTAGAAATCAAATCTCAGTCTGATCGCCTCAAACCCCTCCGAGAAAAAATTTTATCATTCATCGAACTCGGAGCCAAAGTAGGAATATTAATCGACCCAGACAAGCATACAGTAACAATTTACACTCCGATAGCCGAGCCAATGGTATTGAGAGACGGCGACATGATTTCAATTCCCGAACTTTTGCCAGGTTGGGAAGTTCCAGTGACCGAATTATGGCCGATCGATTTTGAATAAAACTCGATAAAAAAGCAGACAAAGCCAGACTAAAATCATCTGCGTTCATCTGCGTTCATCCGCCCTCATCTGCGGTTAAAAATTAAATAACATCAGACCAAAAGCAGACAAACCCCGAAAAATTCATCTGCAAACCTCTACAGTTTAAAACTGCCAAATAATCAACGCCAGCAACACAGCAACCCCCCCCGCAATAGTCAACACATAAAACTGCGACTGACCAGTGCCAGTGTACTTCAACCCTTCACCGCTGAAAATTGTGGCAAAACCGAACAAATTCACAGCCCCATCCACCACATACTTATCAGTCCAAGCGCTGATTTTAGAAATAAAAGCCACAGCCCAAACGACAGTCAAGCGGTAAACTCGATCGATATAAAAATCGTAAGCAAACAAATCCTGCAACGCCGGCACCGGCAGCCGTACCGGTCGAGGTAATACCCCGTACCAATAAATCGCCACCCCAACCGCAACGCCAATCAACCCAGATAACAACAACAGTGGCGTATCCAGCGTCTTCAAAAGCAAATTTAAAGCATCAAAATCTCCCGTTTCCGCCCAAGGCCCAGTCCAACTAATTAATAGTTGCCACTCCTGCAACATCCAAGGAACTAATAGCCCCATTACCGTCAAAATTACCATCGGCAAAGCCATCGGCCAACCAACTTCTGGAGCTCTGCGAGTTTTCGGCTGCGGTTTTCCCACAAACACTAAACCGAATATGCGAGTTAAATTTAGCGCTGTCAAACCGTTAACTAAAAGCAGCACTATTACCAGCCACAAAGGCACAGTCCAAAAACCGTTGAGCCAGCGCCGCATCGCCCAAAAGTTCCCCAAAGGCAACAGCGCTACCATCCCCGCAGCGCCTACTAAATAAGCCGTAGTCGTGGCAGGCATCTTCGACCACAACCCACCCATTTCTGTTAAATCTTGAGTGTTAGTTGTGGTAATAATTGACCCGACGCTCATGAATAATAGACCTTTGGCGATCGAGTGCGCGAACAGCAACAGCAAAGCAATGTCAACTTGATTTAGCCCCACGGCGATAAACACCAAACCCAAAGAAGCGCTGGTAGAATGCGATAGTGCTCTTTTGATGTCGATTTGGGCGATCGCTACCAAGGAAGCGCCAACAGCCGTCACCGCACCCAAAACCACCAGCACCGCATCTGCGATCGGCGAAAGCGCTAAAACAGGCTGAAGTTTAATCAAAACATAAGCCCCAGCGCCTACAACTACCGTATTCCGCATAATCGAAGCCGGGTTGGGCCCTTCCATCGCCTCGTCGAGCCATAGATGGAAGGGAAATTGAGCACACTTGGCCGTAGGTGCGGAGATTAAAGCCAAACCTAAAAGAGTGGCGACTACAGGAGACAAAGTTGCAGTTTCAGCCCATGTTTCCAAATCGGAAAAATTCAAACTTCCTGCTAAAGTTGAAAGCGTCACTACTCCCATCAGCAGTGGCACGTCTCCTACACGCTTGGTTAAAAACGCATCTCTAGCGGCTGTTACTACCAGCGGTTGAGCGTACCAAAACCCGACTAGCAAGTAAGTTGAAAGCGTCAGCACTTCCAACAAAGCGTAAGTTAGAAGCAGCGAGTCGCTAATGGCAATGCCGCTAATTGCCGCTTCAAAAAAACCCATCAGCCCAAAAAATCGAGCTAGCGCCCAGTCTTTTTCCATGTAGCCTAGAGCGTAAATTTGTGCTAGCAAACTCAGAACACTAACTAACTCCATTGCTCCGACGCTGACCGTGGAGATTTCTATTGCAAAAGACAAATCTAAATCTGCTGCTTGCACCCAGTGGACGAGCAACTGTTGGGGCGGTTGATCCCAAGTCGCTGTAAAAATAACTGACCCGTGCAGGAAAGCCAACACCGTCATCAGCAAATTGAAGTAAGCCGCAGGCCTCGGGCCTGTTCTCCGAACGGTTCCCGTAGACCACGGCAAAGTTAAAATTGCGCCTATTAAGCCATATAAAGGTACCCACCAACAGGCTTGGAGGAGAAATTGAGTCATTTAATTTATCCCTTAAACTTGAAATTACGGGCTGCCTTTATACAAAAACAGTTGCGGGCGATCGCGTGATACCCTAAAACTTTGACTAAACCCGATCGTATAGTTCTGGCAAAATAATTTGCACCCAAGATTCACTATACATTAAAGCATCTAAACTGAGAATTCTCTCAACACAAAATTACTTGCTTAGTAGAAGAGGCACTCAAAGAAAAAAATGCCTGCCGATGGGCCAAGACTGCCTTTTTTGCCGATTTCCCTGCGATCCCCCTTTTGAAATCCCCAATTTTTCCGGCAGTGATTAGCTCCGACTTCACATACCGAACTCTACTTTATGAGTATTATTACTTACTTTAATCCCCCCTCGCTCTCGGTATCTACCCCTCTAAATATTAAGATTATTAAATAAATATTAAATTATTTTAAGTAACATAAAAAATTTTAATTTTTGTTATTAAACATTATGATGTTAGTTTATATTGTCAAGGTGGACAGATTCCCCTATTCTTATAGGATAGGAAGCTTTACACTGCATTACTAAAAAATGTGGGCCTCCCCGTCCAAATTTTTAGATTTCTCAAAGATTTGTAACGGTAATTTCGCTCATCCTCAAAGGAGATTCAAAAATGTCAATTGCCGTGGGAATGATTGAGACAAAAGGTTTTCCCGCTGTGGTGGAAGCTGCCGATGCTATGGTCAAAGCTGCCCGCGTTACCCTCGTGGGCTATGAAAAAATCGGCAGCGCCCGCGTTACCGTAATTGTGCGCGGCAACGTGTCGGAAGTCCAAGCCTCAGTCGCAGCAGGAGTGGAATCCGTCAAGCGTGTGAACGGCGGAGAAGTCGTCTCTACCCACATCATCGCTCGCCCCCACGAAAACCTAGAATACGTTCTGCCGATTCGATATACAGAAGCAGTAGAACAGTTCCGAGGCTACTAAGTTCTTAGCGCACAAAAATTTCGTTAAAGGAAAATTTGTGCGATCGTCAAAAATTAACTGTTTAGTTCCCCAAATATTCAATCAGGAGTAAAACCAATGGCAATTGCAGTTGGCATGATCGAAACCCTAGGCTTCCCCGCAGTGGTAGAAGCCGCTGACGCGATGGTCAAAGCAGCCCGCGTCACCTTGGTAGGCTACGAAAAAATCGGTAGCGCTCGGGTTACGGTCATTGTAAGAGGAGATGTCTCGGAAGTGCAAGCTTCTGTCGCAGCCGGAGTAGAGTCAGTGAAGCGCGTTAACGGCGGACAAGTGATGTCCACCCACATTATCGCCCGCCCTCACGAAAACTTAGAGTACGTGCTGCCGATTCGCTACACGGAAGCTGTAGAACAGTTCCGTGAAGGCGTTAGCGGCATTCGCCCCCTCAACAGATCATAAGATAGGCGATCGGCTGTTAGGGGCGTTTGGTAATTAAAAATTAAAAATTAAAAATCGCGCTGTTTTTGATTTAGCATTTTTAATTTTTAATTGAGGTGGGTATGGGATATTGGTTATTAGTCATGAGTCATGAGTCATAAGTCATTAGTTACTAGACGAAGCTCTAAAAAGCGGACAGCGGACTGAGGACAGAGCTAATTAAAAAAAGACAAGTGACAGTGTAAAAATGACAGTTACCAATTACCTATTACCTATTACCTAAAATGCAAATGGCCAAAGTTCTCGGCACAGTTGTCAGTACCCAAAAAGAGCCGACACTGAGAGGATCGAAATTTCTACTGCTGCAATTCATCGATGAGGAAGGTTCGCCAGTTCCCGGCTATGAGGTAGCCGCTGACTGTGTGGGCGCTGGTATAGATGAATGGGTTTTAGTAACCCGAGGCAGCGCAGCCCGGATCGCGCCCGGAAGCGAAAACCGTCCGATCGATGCTCTAGTAGTAGGCATTATAGATACTGTCAATGTAGAAAACCGCCTCATTTACAGTAAAAAAGACGACCCGTACGGCTAGTTGCAACCGTTAGCAGTTAACAGTTAGTGGAAAAATAACTAACAACTAACAACTAACAACTAACAACTAACAACTAACAACTAACAAAAAATTTTTCAGCTTAGGAGAACTTAATTTATGGCAGTCCGCAACGTTGCGGCTCCCCCGACGCCTTGGTCGAAAAACTTGGCTGAGCCCCAAATTCACGACACCGCCTTCGTACATTCCTTTTCTAATATTATTGGGGATGTGCATATCGGTTCTAATGTGATGATTGCCCCCGGGACATCTATCCGCGCCGATGAAGGCACTCCTTTTTATATCGGACAAGGAAGCAACATTCAAGACGGAGTAGTGATTCACGGCCTAGAACAAGGCCGAGTCACAGGAGACGACGACAAATCCTATTCTGTGTGGGTGGGGAAAAATACTTCCCTCACCCACATGAGTTTAATTCACGGCCCGGCATACGTGGGCGACAACTGCTTTATCGGCTTTCGCTCTACGGTGTTCAATGCCAGAGTGGGGAACGGCTGCATTGTCATGATGCACGTACTAATTAAAGATGTGGAGATTCCCCCCGGTAAGTACGTACCTTCGGGAGCCATCATCACTAATCAGAAGCAAGCCGATCGCTTGCCTGACGTTCAAGATTCTGACATTCAATTTGCGACCCATGTCATCGGCATCAATGACGCTCTGAGAACGGGTTATCGCTGCGCTGAGAACATCGCCTGTCTAGCACCAATTCGCAACGAGCAAACTAAAAACCCAAATATGACTCAAACCAAATATTCTACCCATGCCGGCACCCAATTGAGTTCAACTCTTGCCGATAGCATCCGCAATTTACTAGCCCAAGGATACAGCGTGGGAGCCGAACACGCCGACGCACGCCGCTTCCGGACCGGTTCTTGGCGCACTTGCGGCCCGATTGCCTCAAAGCGCGACTCTGAAGTAATCGCGGCTTTGTCAGCTTGCATGGCCGAGCACCAAGGAGAATACGTCCGCTTGATCGGGATTGACACCAAAGCCAAGCGCCGCGTACTAGAAGAAATCGTCCAAAGACCGGGAGACAACGGCTCTAACGGTTCAAACGGTGCGAAAACTCACCAATCTAACGGTAAAGTTGCACAACAAGCTTCACACCACAATAGCGGTTCCGTGTCAAGCGGAAAATTGAGTGCCGAAACAGTGGCTCAGGTTCGCGGCTTGCTAGCTCAAGGCTACAAGGTGGGGACGGAACACGCCGACGCCCGCCGCTTCCGCACCAGTTCTTGGCAAAGCGGGGCTTCACTGCAAGTCAGAAACGAATCTGAGGCGATCGCCGCTTTGGAAGCTGTGATGAATCAGTACCCAGGCGAATACGTGCGCTTGATCGGGATTGACCCGAAAGCTAAGCGACGCATAGTTGAAGAAATTATTCAGCGTCCCGACGGCCCAGTTGCTCAATCGGCTAAGCCTGCAGCAACCTCGGGATACAAAGCAGCTTCGACTGGTTCGGCCAGCAGCGGAAGTTTGACCGGCAAGACGATCGACCAAATCCGCAACCTGCTTTCCCAAGGCTACAAAATTGGCACGGAACACGCCGACGCGCGCCGTTTCCGCACCGGTTCTTGGAGCAGTTGTGCTCCGATCTCATCCAACCGCGAATCCGAAGTGATTTCTGCCCTCGAAAGCTGTCTCAAAGAACACAGCGGCGAGTACGTCCGCTTGCTCGGCATCGACTCCAAGGCGAAGCGCCGGGTACTCGAAGAAATTATCCAACGACCTTAATTTGCCTGGTAATTAGCCTGTTTCTTCCGTTAAGCCCTCGCACTGGGGCAAACGGGAGAAACCCAAGCGGATTGAAGTAGGATTTGAGATAGTTAAAAAGCTCGAATGAGAAATGTTGGTCAAAATCTAGAATCTTCGGAAAGTTTCTATAAAACGTTAAAGCATCAAGATTCTCAGTATTAGTAAATTATCGTTTCTTAGATTGACATGGTTAAATTTATCAGTCGAGAAAATCCATAATTTAAAGTCGTTTTATCGAAAAAAATAGCTCCTTTCATGGTGAAGTCGAATGTATTTATCGCCACTGCAATTAAGTAGCAACTCTCAGATTTTGATGAGTGGCGATGTAGTTGTGAATGAGGGTGCGGCGATCGCCCCTGGAGCAATCCTGCAAGCAGAGCCGGGCAGCCGGATCTCGATCGCCGCCGGTGCCTGTATCGGTATGGGAGTTATCCTTCACGCCCGTGAAGGTACTCTGGAAATCGCGGCGGGCGTTATTCTGGGTGCAGGAGTGCTGGTGGTAGGTGCCGGAACGATCGGGGAAAATGCCTGTATTGGCGCCGGGACGACCCTAATCAATCCTTGTATCGAGAAAATGCAAATTATGGCAGCAGGTTCTCTAATGGGAGATACCAGCCGCCAAGCCGCCGCAGAAGAAGCAACCGCAACAGCGCCAACAGCAGCGCCAACATCACCAGAAACCCCCGAAGCCACTACGCCACCAGTGGATCGACAGATCGAGCCGATCGAGCCGCCACAACCCGCCCAAACACCGCCTCAAACAGCGCCGGAGACTGCCCCAGAACCGCCGGAATCCACTGCCGCAGAGCCGCCCCAACCAGGGGAAACGCCAACTATTCTGTACGGTCAAGCTCACATCAATCGGCTGTTGGGGACGCTGTTTCCGCACCGGCAAGCTTTTAATCGACCGGAGGAAAACGGCCAAACTCTATCGGGCGGTTCCGGGTAGCCGTCATTTCCGCAAAAGGCAGCTATGCTGAAGGCAGAAAGATCAAATATAAATAGGTAATCTCATATTATTGGTAGCTCAGCAATTGGTAAGGCCTTGCCGCAGCAATCTGTGTCTTGTAGCTCGTGCAGTCTGTCTTCTCATCTGAGAAACTATAAACTATCAACAAATTTTTATTTTGGGAAGTTTCTAAGGGTAATAGAAGATGGACGGACAAACAGATCGTAACAGTCACGAAGAGCGATCGCAGCGCCAGGAATACTTCAAAGACACTGCTTTGGGTTTGGTATCCACCAAGAGTTTTCCGGCAATTGTGGGGACTGCTGACATGATGCTGAAGTCGGCAGGAGTGATTTTAGTAGGATACGAAAAAATTGGTTCCGGCCACTGTACCGCGATCGTCCGGGGCAGAATTTCGGATGTGCGTTTGGCTGTGGAAGCTGGAGCTCAAACTGCCGAACAGTTCGGGCAGTTTGTTTCTAAGTTGGTGATTCCTAGACCTTTGGCTAATTTGGAAGTGGTTTTGCCGATCGGCTTTCGGCTGACTGAACTTTCGGAAAAAGGCAGTTATTCTCGGCTTAGCAATCAGGCGATCGGTTTGCTCGAAACCCGGGGATTTCCGGCAATGGTCGGTGCTTGCGATGCTATGCTCAAATCCGCAGACGTACACTTGGCAGCTTACGAGAAAATTGGCGCCGGCTTGTGCACGGCAATTATTCGCGGTGCAGTTGCAGATGTAGCAGTAGCCGTAGAAGCGGGGATGTACGAAGCTGAGCGAATTGGCGAGTTGAACGCGGTGATGGTAATTCCCAGGCCTTTGGAAGATTTGGAACAAACTTTACCGCTGGCGAGTTGCTGGATCGAGCAGCGTAAACCTGTGATGATGCCCGTGTCGGTTAAGGAAAAGGAACAAGAATTGATCGAACTTCCAGATTTGGAGAAATTGAGGGTTTATGTGGAAGAGGAAATCAATCGGTAATTGGTAATTAGGCAACAAAAGTTTGTAGAGACGTGCTGCTGCAAATACTGAGACGCAGTTTGTCAAAAAAATATAGAGTTTACTCGGTGGGACTGCTGGCAACAATTTATACTGAGTAGCGGTCTCAAACTTAATTTGCCGATCGAGCCGATCGCCGCCGCATCAAGAGACACAGAGCACCAAGTAAAACTAGACTTTTGAGAGCAAGTCGATCGTCGGGTAAACTATCGAACTGACTAATAAGTAAATCCAGCGGACGTGCAGAGCCTTTCAACAGGATTTAACTACTGTTAAAATAAACCACAAATTCTGTTTAGGGTAGATTTCCGGGAATCATTTAAGAGTTACTTTGACCGCAGGTGGATGCTCTTTAAACAGATTAACGGCTGTCTAACTCCAGACTGACTGCACAGGAATCAACCCCCAGAATCAAGCAATCCTGAAAGTGGACCTATGAACCTCAAACAATTTTACAAGCGCGGTTTGCACAGCGCCAAGAAAGGAAACTATGAAGCGGCACTTGAGGACTTCGATCAGATACTGCAACTCAATCCCGCCGATGCCAAAGCCTATAACAATCGCGGCTTGGTTTACTATTACATGAAAGACTACCAAAAAGCGATCGCAGACCTCAGCCAAGCCCTAGATATCAACCCTAATTTGTTCGAGGCTTACTTGAATCGAGGCAATGCTTGGCGTCATCTCGGAGAACACGAAAAAGCCATTGAGGATCTAAACTGTGCTTTAGCAAATAAGCCTAACAGCCACGCTATCTACAACAACCGGGGACTTGTACTTGCTAATTTAGGAAATTACGAAGAAGCAATAGAAGACTACAATCGAGCTCTATCTATCAATTCCAACAATTATAAAACCTATTACAACCGGGGGCGCGCTTACTACCTTTTGGGAGAAAAAGAGGCAGCAACAGAAAACTTTAACGAAACGCTGCGGTTGAATCCCAAATATATCAAAGCTTACATAAATCGCGGTCTCTGTTACCACCAATTAGGAGACAATACGCAGGCGCTGGCCGATTACAACACAGCACTCGCGATCGATCCACAAAATGTTTATGCCTATTATAACAGAGGTTGCGTTCGCTATAAATTAAAACAAATGCAGCTTGCAATTGAAGACTTTGACAAAGCCGTAGAACTCGATCCGAACTATGTTAAAGCTTATCTCAACCGGGGTTTAGCGCTGTATAAACTTGGAGATATTACGGCAGCCAATAAGGATTTCTACCATGTAATGTGCATTAATGCTGAAGCTTATTTATACTACCAAGCACAGAGGTGTACGCCTGATATTAATTCGTACTTCAAGGAAGCGCCACAGGTCGAACTTAATAATGCTGCTGAATACTACAACACAACATTAAATACGATGTCAACTTCCTTAAGTTCAGCAGCATTAAACGCGGTCTGGAATCAAGAAGATTTGGAGAACCGAGACTCGATTATCTGTGAAGGTGAATTTATTAATGATTGATTTAGTCAGTAGTCAGTAGCCCTTAGTCATTAGACTTATTGCCTAAATCTTTGAGCGAGGAAAGCGCAGATGCAACCCACATTCCGCAGATGTGTGTGGAATTTTTTTATCAGTTGTAAAAAGTTGGAGTCAAAAAGTTTTTCCGTTTAA
>NZ_JAUBQH010000122.1:0-5055 GCF_036701145.1 Microcoleus sp. Pol17C6 | reverse complement strand
TTAACAGCTTTATTGTTAATAAAAGTGCTATTTTCCAAAACTATCTTATCTTCAAGATAGCCAAATAAAAATCCCGCTCCTCCTTCTCTGGCTCCGATATTGCCATCAAAAACGCTGTTGCGGATAGCAATAGTTCCGGCAACGGAACCGGGGGTTGCATTCGGCCCCGAAGCATTAGCGCCATCGACGTAAACTGCCCCGCCAACGCCTTTATCTGTGCGGTTGCCGGTGAATTTAGAGTTTTCGATCGTCATGCTGCCCAACAGGTTATTAACAGCACCGCCGTAGCTGCCTTTGTTGTTGGTAAATTCGCTATCTCTGATAGTCAGAACACCGCCGCTTTTAGTGGCGATCGCACCGCCACCACGTTCGGTATTATCCGCTAGGGAACCGTCATTGCCGTTAAACTTGCTGTTAATTACAGTCGTCGTGCTGCGAAAACCCGTGTAAATGCCGCCACCAAAACCGGCAACATTATTATTGACTTGGCAATTTTCTAAAGTTAAAGTGCTGCTACCTCCTGTTTGAATGCCACCACCGGCGCTAGTTGTCTGATTATTTGGGTCAGTACCAGAAACTTTGCCGTTGGCAACAATTAGGTTTTTTAGAGTAACATTTGTTGCACCTTCTGTGAGGATTACCCGCGAAGTATTGTTGCCACTGATGGTTAAATTTGCTGCACCAACGGCATCAATTGTCAAGTTTTTGTTGATGACAAGTTGACCGTTCGTGAGAGTAATTGTTTGGCTGGCAAGAGTGGAGGCAAATTCAATGGTATCGCCGGCTGCTGCGGAGGCGATCGCATCTCTTAATGAACCGGGCCCGCTATCATTATTGTTGGTAACGGTAATAGTCTTTAAAGTCCCTTGATAATCAGCCATTGCTTCTGGAGTCAAGGCTAGCGGTGCTTCAATATCCCCTTTGGCAAACTCCAAATTCCAGTTACCACCGCGGCCAGTGCGATCGCTAGATGCCGCAATATCAGCCCCGGTTAACTCGCCCAGGCGATCGACAAAATCGCTTCCCGAACCCGCCGCAACATCGCAACCGTAAAGAACAATATCGGCTTTGTCGCTTAGCGCATTTCGCCACCCTTGCAACTGGCTTTCATAGTGCGGCAAATTATCCGAATTCAGCGTTGCAGAACCTAGCTGCAAGCTGCCAGAATTGCCGTGAGAAATAATGTGAACCGAGTCTATCGCCCCGTTAGTCGAGGCATATTTTTCAATTTCAGAGCTGATTTGTTCGATGCCGTTTTTGGTACTATCGAGTATTACTACCTGCTGTCCCGGCACCACTCCCGCTGTTATTGACTCGTAATCTTTTACGCCTGAGTCTATGAAGACTAAGCAGCGCGGTGGCATTTTTTCCCAAGCAGATTGTGAGTTAACTTGAGCGAATGTAGAACTCATATTGAAGACTCCATTAAGGGCATTATTAGTAGATACACCCCGGAGTTATCTTATCAAGCGTATGTGATAAATATGCAATTTTGGCAATTGACTTTTGTATGGGTTGAGCTAATCTGAACGGAGGATAACAGAGCCTAATTGCAGTTGGTTCTAGCGACCGTCAGAAGTTAGGCGAACTTTATCAATCTCTCTAAGAACAATAGTCCGGACAGTTTTTATATGACCCAATAGCTTATTCTGTAGGACTTCGTAGCCCCTGTGGATCATTAAATCAATGTCAGCTCCACCCCGCTGGTTGCATTTAATTGGACTTTATTTATGATCCTTGCGCCGCCTAAGCTTGTAGTCTCGTTCCAAAAACTGTCCGGAGTATTGTAAGAATAGAGGCATATTTTTGAAGTGCCGAGGTAATTTTCTCGATACAGTCAGATTTCCCAGCCAAAATTATGGAAACAAAATCTTCACATTCCTTGATGCAGGAGTCTTTGAATCCAAAGCTTTTGTATAGGGAATTTGCGTATTCCGAGGCGCGAGTCGTTTCCCTTAAAGAAGTCAACCTATTGCGTCCTCCAAAAGTGAGTTTAGTGGTAGATACAGCCTTGGATTCAGAGGTTCTGAAATTGCTAGCGATCGTGTTTATTTCGCTCATTCTTATTTAACCTATCTATTAGTTTCCCCTATTTCTGCAGCACTGTCATCCGCAATCGCACGGAATTTATTATATGTGTGTTTTCCCTTACTTTTGGCAAACGCGCAATTACGGATAGATCCGATATCCTACTGGTGATACCACTTTTAAAAAAGAAGCCAAATCTAGGCCGGTGCTTCAAACCTCAATAGCCATTAGTCATTCGGAATTCTAAAATCTAAAATTTAAAATCTAAAAGGGTATGACAGTTAGTTGATTTGCCTCCCAACTGCACCGCTCAAGATTCTGTGGAAGATGGCGGTTTTTTTCCTGCATTGCGAATATTAATAATATTGTTGAGCGCCTCAAAGCACAAAGCCGCCCCCATAGAAATAGCTACGTCGCTCAATATCCAACCAAACAATTTTGCAATCAAAGCCGATCACAATAAATTCCCCTGCCTATCACGTTCTAAGCTGTTATGTTCGCTCCATCCAAAAGGCAATACGGTTCAGTTAGCGCTTTAAGACGAATTTCATTTCACGCATTTATGAGACTTCCAGACTTGTGAAAGGAAATCCGATTATTCTTATGTGAACATTATTGATCCAAAAGGCAGAGCTACCTGATCCAAAGCTCGATCGACATCCTGTTGAACTTTTGTCAGACTGGTTAAATTATTTGATTTAGTCTTAGCATTGTTTGCAACCAACTGCTGAGCGTACAAATTAACAGTCGATCGCTACAGCCACCTTTTGGTTAATCTTAGCATTGCTCGCAGTGTGGGCGAGTTGGCAGATTTGGCAATGGTTACGTTTTTTTTATATTTATAATTTGAAAGAGAGGAATTAAACAACTGGTGGAAGTGCGAAAAAAATAATTAAAGATGTGTCGGTAGCAGCGTGGTTATTGCTATCGAAAAAGTTGCCGTAAAAAGGGAAATACCGCAAAGCTTGTCGCTGTCTTTACATTGCCGTTTTGCAGCGGTTAAACGATGCGAAAACCGTGGTTTATCAACCAAGCCGTACTGAGGCAGAATATTTGCAATTAATCCAGCAATTACCCCAGCCCGCGCCTTACTAAACAGTGAGCGGAATATACCAGCCACTAGATTTTGAGAATAGGGAAGCTGACACCTCAACCTTTGAACAGTGTCAGAAATCTTATCAATAAATTAAGGATTAAGTAGGTAAACGCAAAAAAACAATAATATCCAATCAATAATTTTATGACCGGGTTTTACCAACAATAATTACCACAAACCGACAATATCAAAAACCCCCACTTAATAGCCAATTGCAATCTACTTCCTTCCATCTACAAGGGTTCAAGGTCGTACTCGAATAACGGGCGTAGCGTCTAAGAGTACGACCTTGAAATGGTTCTATCAGACCGAAGTAGCAAATGGGTTGAAGGCGACGAAACTAGCACCTACCCCAGCAATAAGATTCGGGTCAGTGCCACCTCCAATCAGCCCTGTAGGTGAAGGTAACCAGTTCTGCGCGGCCTTGACTGTCACACTAGGATTAGCGCTCGCCACCCCATTGAAAGAGTTGGTGATGAAATTGCTTATATCCACTGTTGTCGGCCCTGAACCACCAAGCAAGCTGGAATCCTGTAACGGGATACCACCGATATTGAGACCACCACCAATATTAGCGTTGGTGATATCGTTGTTCTCAATATCGGTATGGCCACCTTGCAAGCGTATCCCCTCTTGCCTGACATTGCTAACTTTGTTGTTGTCGATCGCACTAGCTGAACGAAAGTCAGTAATTGAATCACCGACAATGCTCGCTGCACTCACCACATTAGAAATCCCTTGATATTCAATATTCCGCACTAGGTAGTCGGAACCATCGTTTTTGAAGGAGGTGGCGACGTAGGCAGCGGTGGGGCTATCGTAGGCTTTGGTGGAGAACCGCAGTTCGTCAAAAATAGCGCCGCCGAGAGAGTCTCCTACTATCTGGAATTTGAAACTGCCATCGGTGCGATCGCCAATTACAGTCACTCCATCTGAAGACACAGTAATCGGTTTTGGAGCGCTCGGAGCGTTGAGGCGAGCGATCGTAAAATTGGTGGCTGGTACCAGAACCCCATTATTAAAGATTTGCAGGAAAGCAACTTCATTGCCTTGATCGCCCAAACCAGGACTTGTTTTGGGACTCACTCCACTGAGGTCGATCGTTGTGCTAGTGATGTCTTGGTGATCTGCCCATTTCACCTTCAGCGCCTGAGATTGATTGGTGTTGGGGTTATGGTTGATTTCCGCCCGAATTTTCTTGGCGTCGGTGAACCAACCATCATAAGAGGATGGGACACCAATACCACCGGTACTGCCGTAGCTCAACCAGCTTTTAGGGTTTTCGTTGCTTGCTAACGTGAGGTTGCTGATGACATTCGGGTTAAGATAGTCAGTTTCCACGCCGTCAAAAGCTATCCCAGATAGTTGGATGCCTTGATTCTGGGCGGCATTGGGCCATTGTGCGATCAGGTCAGTGATGCTGCTGTAATTATTAGTTTGACCCAAAGAACCAGTAAGAGTTGGCGCGGGCGTCGGAGTAGGCACCGGGACGACACTACCTCCCAATTCAAAAGAGCCGCTGTCGACGATGGCACCTGGAATGCTATCGCCATCTTGAGGGCGAGTCACGCCACGCTGATCCTTGGTGGGTGCGCCCGTAGCAATCCCTTGATCAATGGCCGGACTTCCTGTCAGCAGCGGCCTGACTAAAGCACCGTTGAGGTTTTGCAAAGGGCCAAGTAAGGGGTCTGCGAGCGTAATACTTGCCGTCGCATTGTAATCGTTGAAGTTAGTAGTTTTTTTGACAGGCCACTGAAAATTGCCACCTTGGTCAGTTAGTTCGCTGCTGGTGTGCTGCTGAATGCCAAACTCATTCCCCGCCGTGTTGTTAGAAAAAATCGTGTTCTTGACACCGACAGGCTTTCCCGACGCCGCCGAGATGCCTCCGCCCACCCAACGGGCGGAATTATCGGCAATGGTGGTGTTGACGA
>NZ_JAUBQH010000121.1:0-5076 GCF_036701145.1 Microcoleus sp. Pol17C6 | reverse complement strand
GCTTTGGGTATCTCCACGATGGCTTTCAACTTGAACGGTTTCAACTTCAACCAATCGATTATCGACTCTCAAGGTCGCGTTATCAACACTTGGGCTGATGTCATCAACCGCGCTAACTTGGGTATGGAAGTAATGCACGAGCGCAATGCTCACAACTTCCCTCTCGACTTGGCTGCTAGTGAAGTCACCCCAGTAGCAATGGTTGCTCCTTCTATCAACGGCTAAGTTTTAGTTTTTGATTAACAAAAAGCGCTCCTAGAAATAGGGGCGCTTTTTGTTTTTTGTTTGGGGAAAAATATTTTTCAGACAGTCATGGACCCATGGACCCGCCGGCGAAGACACCGCAACTACAAAAATAAACAGTTCGCGATCGCACTCCTATCAAAGAAACCGGCTTTTTTACCGAATCTAGGGGCTGCAACCCATCTTTTCATAAAAAACCCGGTTTCTGACCACCCGTGCGTCCTCGACTAATATTGATAAGTGCGATCGCCCTTGAATTCAACATAAATAATCCCCATGATATTTGAAACCGAGAGATTAGTTTTGAAACCGATTGTGGAGAGCGACCTCAACACGCTTCATAAAATTTTTATCGATGCCTATGTGAGGAGATATCTGTGCGACGGCGAAATCTGGTCGCTACAAAAGGTTGAAGAAATGCTTGCCGAAAACAAAAAGCTGTTTGTCCAAAAGCAATTCGGTATGTGGTTTATCGAAACTAAGAGCGATCGAGAAACTATTGGATTTGTTGGTTTGTGGTATTTTTTTGAAGAAGAACAGCCCCAGTTAGTTTACGCACTGCTGCCGAAAGCACTTAAAAAAGGTTACGCTACTGAAGCATCAACCAAAATATTGGATTATGGTTTTGATGAACTGGGCTTTAACTATCTTGTCGCAAGTTGCGATCGCCCAAACATTGAGTCGCAAAAAGTCGCAGAAAGACTCGGGATGAGGCAAGTAGAAGAAAGAATTATGGATGGAAATCCGATATTATTCTTTAGAATCGATAAGTATTGACATCCTCCCCGGCGTAAACGGTCGGGGATTCTAAACATCACTGTTTAGGCTTCCTCTTTCCACGACTCGACTTACATTGAGGAGTTACCTCACCAATGCAGCGGTCGATGTCTCCAGAGGCGTTTAACGTTTCCGTGTGCCCCACGGTACGAAGTCCTAACTCAAGTATGTTGATTGCTGCATTCGAGTCACGTAAGAGTACAACACCGCAGTGCTGACAGCGGTGCGTTCTTTGACTCAAAGACTTTTTAACAACTTCTCCACAGTTAGAACAATTTTGCGAAGTGTAGTGCGGAGGCACAGCGACTGTTACCACTCCAAACACTTTGCCAAAATATTCCAACCATTGCCGGAAATTAGACCATGCAGCATCAGAAATAGATTTAGCTAGCTTTCTATTTTTGACCATATTTCGCACCTGCAAATCTTCATAGGCAACCAAGTCGCTAGACTGGATTACGCATCTTGCCAATTTCACGGCAAAATCTTTACGTTGTCTACTTACTTTGAGGTGCTTTCTACTTAATCGGTTTCTTGCTTTGGCTTTATTTTTGGAGCCTTTTTTTGTTCTCGAAAGACGCCGATTCAGTCGTTTGAGAGCTTTCTCGGACTTTCTCAGATGACGCGGATTCTCAATTGTTTGACCGTCTGAATCTGTGTAGAAGTGAGTCAAACCAACGTCCAAACCTAGTGTTTTACCAGTTGGTGTTCTCTTTTCTAACCTCTCTTGGTCTATCAAAAACTGCACATAGTAACCGTCAGCCCTACGAACTACCCGGACTCGCTTAATCTGCTTTAATTGATAGAAGTGTAGGTCGCGAGTTCCCCACAGCTTAAAGCTTCCGGCTTCAAAACCATCAGTGAAAGTGATAGTACGTCTATCGAACGATAATTTATAACCTGTTGTTTTATATTCAACAGAGCCGTGGGTCTGATGTTTCTTAAAGCGCGGAAAGCCTTTTTTCCCTGGTTTGCTTTTTTTGCAGTTGTCGTAGAACCGCGCAATTGCAGACCAAGCTCTTTCAGCAGAAGCCTGACGCGCTTGCGAGTTGAGTTTAGCGGCCCAGGGAAATTCTTTGGCCAGGACAGCGCAGTAGGCACTTAACTCGTACTTGCCGATTCCCAAGTTGTCGAGCCAGTATCTGAGACAACTATTGCGAACAAAGCGAGCAGTGCGGATGGCTTCGTCTAGCCTCTCGTACTGCTGCTGCGTTCCCTCAAGTTTTGCCTCAAATACCAACATAGTTACGCCTGTCGTGTTAGCGTAAGTATAGCACAGAAAGCGGTCCTACAAGGACGGGGCTTTAAACCCAATTATTTTGGTAAGCGCGCAATGCACAAATGGCTTTCGGTGGTGGGGATTGGCGAAGATGGACTTTCGGGGCTCGGCCCGATCGCCTCTACCCTCCTCTCTCAATCTCAAGTCGTTGTTGGTGGCGCCCGTCACCTAGCAATGCTACCAACCGACGACACCCGCGAAAAATTGGTTTGGGCATCGCCTTTGCAGACAACAGTTGACGACATCCTCCGCCGCCGGGGACAGTCTGTGTGCGTGCTCGCAAGCGGCGATCCGATGTGTCACGGCATCGGCGTCACGCTGTCGCGCAAAATTCCCATTTCGGAAATGACTGTGATTCCTGCGGCATCGGCTTTTAGTCTTGCTTGCGCCCGTTTGGGTTGGCCGCTGGCCCAAGTTGAGACTTTCAGTTTGACAAATCGCCCGATCGCATCGATCGCACTTGCTTTCTTCCCCGGCGCGCGCTTGCTGGTGTTGAGCGCTGACAGACACACGCCGACCCAAGTTGCCCAATTGTTAACGCAGCGGGGGTTTGGCAGCAGTTTGATGACCGTGTTCGAGCGGATGGGAGGGAACTCGGAACGGCGGCTGGAGGGGGTAGCAGCAGCCTGGAATGAATCGGATTTGGCTGATTTGAATACGATCGCGATCGCAGTTGCAGCCGATCGACAAACTCTTATCCTCCCCCGAACTGCGGGTTTGCCGGATGTTGCATATCACCACGACGGACAACTTACCAAGCGAGAGGTTAGAGCCGTTACTCTGTCAGCGTTAGCACCGATTCCCGGAGAGTTGCTTTGGGATGTGGGTGCGGGCTGCGGCTCGATCGCGATCGAATGGATGCGGAGTCATCCCCGATGCAGGGCGATCGCGATCGAACGCCATCCGACTCGATTGCAATACATCGCTGAAAATGCCTCGAATTTCGGCGTTCCCGAACTCGAAATCGTTGCGGGAGAAGCGCCGGAAGCCCTGACAAATTTGCCTCAACCGAATGCTATTTTCATAGGCGGCGGTGTCACTGCAGAAGCTGTGCTGGAAACTTGCTGGAATGCTTTAGGTGAGGGCGGCCGATTAGTTGTTAATGCCGTGACAGTTGAGAGCGAGTTTAAAGTTTTGCAATGGCACGATCGTTATGGCGGGGAACTAATTAGAATTGCGATTCAGCGAGTAGGGGCGATCGGTTCTTTTCAGGGTTGGAAACCGCTTGCACCGGTGACTCAGTGGGCGGTAGTTAAAACCTAAAAGCCGATTCTTGCCTAGAAAGCTATGATAAATAAAGATATTATTGTCCTACTTTTGGCACAATTAACGGTTGATTATCAAAACACTAAATCCGAGCGCAAAGAGATATCTCAGAGGTATCTTGGTTCCGAAGAAGATTTATCGTTTTTGGAGGAGCTTGAGTTAGTGACAGTTAGCATTCGCGGTTATGCTAGTCAGATTGAGGCTAGCGCGGGAGTTGATAACCGGGAGGAAGCGATCGCAAATTTACATCAGCTTAGGGTGTTCGATCGTTCTGCGATTGCTGAGTTTTATGCTGAAACGCGATCGGGCTATCTTCAAATGCGATCGTATATCCGAATGCTAGACTATTTGCGGTTGCTCGTTTTGGAATATTTGCAGATGGAATAGAGATCCAGATAAGTTAGTTTACCAGACAACGTAGCCACCTCGACGATCGGCAATTTCTTGCTCTAACTCCACTTCATTGAGCAGTTTCATACCGTTGGCGATCGCCCGTTGGCGAAGTTTCCACAGGGTTTGACCGAGTTGTGTTTTGGGGGTAAATTCAGGTGAAGATTTGAGCGCTAGAGCTTGGGTAAACTGAAGGACTTTTGCGCGATCGGCGGGGGCAAGTTCGCGCCAGTATTGTAGGAGGATTTCTTCGGGAGGCATGGAAACTTTTTGGGCGTAACTCTATAATTTATTTTACTCTTTTACAATCGATCGGGTCAATGCCATTGGCGATAATAATCTAGTTTATGCCCATAATCTTTGAACAGCATAAGCATCAAACATTTCCTCGTGGCTGACTAAATAGGCATCTTCTGTCCACTACGCTAAGATGAAGGCAGGTTTACATTGTCTTATGAGGTCGTTATGACCAGTTCGCTATCATCTACAAGCCTTTCTCGCTATGTCACCCGCAATCCTGAAGTTTTGCAGGGGGAACCGATTATTGCAGACACTCAAGTTACGGTACGGGATATTGTGGTGTTTTGGAAATCAGGAATAAAGCCTGAAGAAATTCCACAGAAGTTACTGCAACTCGTGACGGCAGCTCAAGTGTTTGATGCGATTAGCTTTTATCTGGACAATCAGCCAGAAATAGACGATCGGATTGCTTGGTATGAGGCGCGTCCGATGTTGAATGTTTCACCTCTTTTGAGATGTAACCCGTTGTTGAATGAAGTCACGGAATATGTTCAGACCTATCGCCAAGATCGAAATGCTGATATCGATTTTCCTGAGTCTGAGACCCTATGAATCAATATATTCTCGATACCGACCATCTCACACTCTTGCAACACTCTAATCCACTCATATTGCAACGTTTTGAAACTCTCCATATTAGCGATGTTGCTATTACTGTCATCAATGTTGAGGAATTGATTCAGGGCTGGTTCAATGCAATTCGTCAAGCTTCGCAACCCGGACAGAAGCAACGCTTAACTTGGGCTTAGAGAGTCCCACAGAATGAATGATCCTATAATAACAGAAAGATAACTTCAGTGTGCAGCCTATCTTATGTCTCT
>NZ_JAUBQH010000029.1:0-82269 GCF_036701145.1 Microcoleus sp. Pol17C6 | reverse complement strand
TATCATTATTGTTCCATAATATTTCTGCAGAAAGAGGTATTGACAAAATCTACTCCTTTCTAACTTGTTACCAATGATCGCACCCGAATACTTCATTCTGTAGGTGAGAAATCAGTGGTGGGTTAGAGAGTAACATCGAAGCGCGATAGCCCCTAAATTTTTAAACTTGCTATCCTGAAATTGTTCTAAAAAATCAACCCCATAGATTCACTAACTTTTTGCCGAACATCAAGCTGACAGCGACAAGACAGGAGACTCCTGCCGAATCGGAATCTCAATAGTAAACTCTGTTCCCCCGCCTGGTGCAGAAATACACCCCAAGCTTCCCCGGTGTTTTTCCACTACAATTTGCCAGCTAATCGATAGCCCAATACCTGTGCCCTTACCGGGGGGTTTTGTCGTAAAAAACGGGTTAAATACGTGGCGACGAACTTCTTCCGAGATCCCTGGCCCATTGTCCACAATTCGGACAGCTACGCAATTGCTGCTTGTTACTTCTGTGCTAATCCGAATCACGCTAGGATTCGCTTTAATTTCTTCTAGCGATCTCTGCGTGTTCCACTCGTCAATAGCATCGATCGCATTTGCAAGTACATTCATAAATACCTGATTCATTTCTCCCCCATAACAGTCCACTTCAGGCAGGTTTGGGCAATAGTCCCGCACCACTTCAATCGAGGGGCGGTCTGACTTAAATTTTAGTCGGCTCTGTAAAATCATTAACGTGCTGTCAATGCCTTCGTGAAGGTTGACCGATCTCATTTCATATCCTTCTTGCCGTGCGAAGAGGCGCAAAGATAAAACGATTTCGCGGATGCGATCGGCTCCTAAGTACATCGATTTGAACATTTTAGGCAAGTCGTCTTTGAGATAATTTAGCTCGCTTGCCACGATTTCTGCTTGTATATCTGGAGCCGGATTAGGATAGTGCTTTTCGTAGAGGTCAAGGATAGTGACCAAAGTTTTTGAATATTCCAGAGCATAGGAAAGATTTCCATAAATAAAATTAATTGGATTATTGATTTCATGGGCGACGCCAGCTACGAGTTGGCCTAGCCCGGACATTTTTTCGCTCTGAATGAGCTGGCTTTGCACCAGCTTGAGTTCGTGCAGGGAATTTTCGAGCTGTAGGGCTTTGTGTCGCTCTCGCGCTTCCGATGCTTGCAAAGCTGCTTGTGCAAGCTTGCGTTCAGCAGCCTCCTGCTTGAGGCGTTCATTCGTTTGGGAAAGTTCAGCGGTGCGCTCTTCTACTCGCCTCTCTAGCTCTTGTGTCAAAACTTGTAGGTCGGCTTGCGCTCGCTCGCGCTCGACAATTTGCGCCTGAAGCTTTTTAGTTAGATTTCGCAGATTCAGGTGCGTGATAGCCCGAGCTAAAACTTCTTCCTGTTGAAGGGGCTTAGTAATATAATCAACTCCCCCCACATTAAAGCCTTTGACTTTGCTTTCTGTATCGTCCAGCGCGGTCATAAAAATGACAGGGATATCTTTAGTTAAGTCATTAGCTTTTAGATGTTGACAGGTTTTAAATCCGTCCATTTCTGGCATCAGAACATCCAACAAAATTAAATCCGGCTGGCAATATTGCACTTTTTTGAGAGCATTAGACCCACTGCGAGCTACCCAAACAGTGAAGCCAGATGTACTCAAAAAATCCAATACTGAACCCAGATTAGTGGGCGTATCATCCACAATTAAAATAGTTCCTCTGTCTAAAGATTCGCTAGTCATTTTTAGTCCTCATCTAAACTGTTGAACAAATTCTACTAATTTGTCTTCTTCAAAGTTTTTGGTTAATTCAAGCAACTGATTGGCAAAAGGTGCATAACGCATATCTATTGCCTTCAGCTTGCTGGCTCGCTTCTCAATACTGAGGAGTTCACCTTTCATGGCTAAATCGAACAGGACTGCAACTTCTTCCGAAGGGGGAGCAATCAGTTGTTGGTCTTGGATTTGAGAAGGGGGATGGGTGAAGATACCTTCGGAACTGAAAGTTGTTCGCTCATCATAAACCCATTCTAAACGTAAATGGTGGCCCAAGCATTCTAATAACTTTTCTGCCCGAATTGGTTTGAGGAGAAAAGCGTTGCAACCAGCCTGGAAAATGCTTTGGGGTTCGCCGGATAAAATGCTAGCAGAAGTTCCGATCGCGATTACATCCTTCAATGGAGGGATTTTTCTGAGCCGCCTCACCGCTTCAAAGCCGTCCATGACTGGCATTACTAAGTCAATTATAATACAGTCCGGTTGAAATAACAGCGCTTTATTCACGCAGTCTTGACCGTCCGTTGCCTCCATTAATTCAAACCCAATGGGAGCTAAAAGATTAACGAGGACAGAGCGATTTTGCCAGCGATCGTCAACGACTAAAATTTTCCGCCGATCGCCTGAGAAACCCCTGATAATTTTTTCAGGTTCTTTTTGATACCCTTCCCAGCTTTCCGTAATAGGCAACTCTAACTCAAACCAGAAAATACTGCCTTTACCTAAAGAGCTTTGTACTTTCAGTTCGCCGCCCATCATTTCCACTAATTGGCGACTAATTGGCAGCCCTAATCCTGTCCCCTCTATCTGGCTAACTGAACCGCTGGATTGCTCGAAGGGCAAAAATATTTTTGAGAGTTCGTCCGGCGCGATGCCAATGCCTGTATCTTCTACTTGGAAAATAAATTTCGCTGTTAAGGATTCGGGATTGGCGATGGGTGATGGCAAAGATTGCTGAGTCTCTAATCTTTCTACTTTAAAACTAACGCCTCCTTTTTCGGTGAATTTTATGGCATTACCGAGTAAGTTGATGAGAATTTGCCGCAATCTTTTTTCATCGGCTTGGACGCAAGTGGGAAGTGGAGTTAGCGGTTCGTAAATCAAAGAGATTCCCTTCTGGTGGGCGCGAATCTGGCAGATTTCTGTAATGCCTTGGAGAAAGTCTGACAGGTGAAACTCGGTGAGGTAGAGTTCCATTTTTCCGGCTTCGATTTTGGAGAGGTCTAGAACGTCATTGATCAGAGTTAGGAGGTGTTCGCCACACTGATGAATGATGTTAATACCAGAATTTTGCTGACTGGTTAAACCTGTGTCTCGTTTGAGGATTTGGGTATAACCTAAAATGCCGTTGAGCGGTGTGCGAAGTTCGTGGCTCATGTTGGCGAGAAATTGGCTTTTGGCGCGGTTTGCGGCTTCGGCGGCTTGCTCGGCTCGCTGTCTCTCTTGAATTTCTACTTCTAGGCGCGTATTTTTGGCTTTTAATTCCTCGGTTCGCTCTTCTACTTTGACTTCTAAAGTGTGATAGAGGTTGGCATTCTCTAAGGCGATCGCAGCTTGTCCCGATAGCATCCGCAACACTTCTACCCGCTTCGGCGTGAAAGCGCCAGCAATCACGTTGTTTTCTAGGTACAGGATGGCAGTTAACTTACCTTGATATAGGATAGGCGCACACAAAATTGATTTTGGTTTGTGGTGGGTAATGTAGGGGTCGGCGTTAAAGATTTCCTCGCGGCCCGAATCATTTAAAACGACATCTTTCTGAGTTCTGGTGACGTAATTAAGTACCGAGATAGGCACTAGCCCAGAAGTTGATACTGGTAAAGATTCCAGCACTCGGACTCCATCTTTAGTCCCCGCCGCTTCTATAACCAGTTGACCCTCTTTTAAGAGAATAAGCGATCCAGTTTCAGCGCCTGCGTTTTCTATCAAAATTTTCATTAACTTGGTGAGCAAGTTAGGTAGAACAATTTCGCTAGAAATGGCACTCGATGCTTTCATTACAGTTGCCAAGTCTAGCAACTCTGTTTGAGCGCCTGTAATGGTCAAAGGAGGAATTGTCATCTTAGGATCGAAAGGGGTTTCGGTGACCGCAGGCGATCGCGCTATTAATTGCGGGTATTTTTCTTCTAGATGTTTAACTTTAGCTAAAGCTCCCCAGCGCATATAGGCATAATAAGCATCGGTCATGTAGGTGCGGGCAATCTTTTCTTTACCCCATGAAAAATAAAATTTAGCAGCGAGTTCGTGAGCTAGTGCTTCTTCGTTGATGTACTCGTTTTCTTTGGCAAGAGCGATCGCTTTGTCGTACATCTCGATCGCTTCTACTTTTTCGCCTAAAACACGATTTTTTTCTGCCTCTACTAAATAAAATTTATGTAGATGATTCATTGGGGCATAATGCGCCCATTTTTGCAATTTTTCTTGATTGGCTTGTACTCGGTTAAGAATGTCCTGTTGGTCGGACTGCGAAGTTTCAGGATACACAGCTAGCCGTACTAGAGAATCGTAGAAATAGAAGATAACAACAGTTAGCTGCCCTGTAGACGATCCGAAAGAACTTTCTACTTGAGGGATGTTTTTTAAAGCTTCCGCATAATTCTCAAACACATAACACAGCGCAAGTTTGTGCAAGTATAAGTAATGAATTGCCAGTTGGTTGTTGGTTTGCTGATATAGCGGCAGCATTTTATCTTCGTCGTAGATTTCCCCCTTTAACTGGCATATATTTTCGCTTCTTCCCATCATGTTTAAGACGGCTTGCCAACAGATTTTTGTATTATTAAGCGCTGTTTCTTGGTTGATTTTATGAATGGCATCTGTGTAAGTTGCTATCTCTCGTTGGAGCTGCATTAGTTGCTTGCCCACAAAAAACGAGTAATGACTCCACACCATGACGGCATAGCCAGCATATTCTAAATCTCCAGTTTCCAGCCCAGTAGAGAAAGCTGCCAGGAAAGGTTCTAAGGTATTTCGGACGTGTTCTTTCCAATGTTGAACGGCAGCATACACTAAGTGGCAAGTCTTGACTTCGATTTCTTTGGCATTTAACTTTGACACTAGACGTAAAGCTAATTGACCGAACTCATAGCCCCGCTCAATATCTCCTACCGCCCCGCAAAGAAGAAGACTGTATACCGCATACGCAAAGGGAGACACAGAAGCATTGCCATATTGAACGGATAAATCGATTTGTTTGCACACTGTTAAAGGCACCAGTACGGGCATTCCAGAATAGCAAGCAGAAAATATACTTGACAAAATCCTGATCGCTGCTAATTGATAAGGATCGGTCATTTCAGGAAGATCGATTAAGTCCTCAATTCGAGTTCCGCTCAAAATTGCCGCAGTTTCCCCCAGCGCCTGCCCAATATCAGATGGGTTTGGCGAGTCGGGAAACTCTACCTCCAACTGCTTTAAGACTTGCAGCCCCGTATTCAATGCTTCGACCAGCTTGTTCTGCGCCATATAAGCTTGAATCTGGACTTCGTACACTTTTACTATGTCCAATAGCGTTTTGGCGCAGTTTTGTACTATCTCAACGAATCTCTGCATTCGGTCAAAATCACCACTCAAATATGCTGACTCTGCTGCTTCTTCATGCAGCCTTAAAGCCAGTTCATATTGATTGTCCCAACTATCTACCGCTAACAGAGATAAACCCACTTGCAAATATTTGACGGCGGAATCGTGGGCTGTAGCAGCTTTCGCTTTCTGACCTGCAATTAGATTCAATTGGGCTAGTTCATATTTTTGGGATTCATTGGTAAGTAAGTCAGTACCATAATTGAGTTGGTTAACTAAAGCGAAAATATTTTCTTTTCGGTCTTCAGGCGTTGTACTTTGCAGCAGCAGTTGACCGATTTTTAAGTGGGTCTCTTTTTTCTGCTCATCGGGAATCAAAGAATAGGCAGCTTGCTGCACTCGGTCATGTAAAAATTTGTAGTCAACCTTCACATCAGTTAAGGTAAAACCGCCCGATTCTTCCTGACTAAATACGAGGGGAATTTTGTATTCATTGCTCAAAGGTAAAATCAACCCAGCTTGAAGTGCTGCCCACAATTGCGCTGCCGTGACTAAGGAAGATTCCTGATTGACAATCGCCAAAACTTCTAAGTTAAAAGTGTTGCCAATACAAGCAGCAAATTTTAATACTTTTTGTGTATCTTCGGGCAATTTGCGTATGTTTCTAGCAATTAGTTCGACAACATTGTAATCGGTGATGCCGATCGCTTGAATTTGCTCGATATTCCATTGCCACACGCCAGAATATAAATCATAAGTCAACAAATCTTCTTGATATAGAGTTTTGAGGAGTTGACTTAAGAAGAAAGGATTGCCCTGCGTTTTATTAAAAAGTAGAGACGCGAAATTTCGCGTCTTTACAGACAGGGATTCCGAACCGCCAGATTCATTTAAAGTATCCGCAATTAATTCTTCGACATGAACTAGGTGTAATGGTTGAAGGACAATATTATTCACCGTCGCACCAGTTTGGCGAATCTTGTCAATTGTTTGAATCGTCGGATGAGTTGGAGAAACTTCGTTATCTCGATATGCCCCAATCAGCAATAAATACTTGCTATCAGAATCAGTTATTAGCAATTCAATTAACTTCAACGATGCTGAATCCGCCCACTGCAAGTCATCGAGGAAGATAACTAAGGGATGGTCAATAGTCGTAAATACGCCAATGAATTGTTTAAAGACTCGGCTGAAACGGTTTTGAGCTTCAGTTGCCCCTAGTTCTGCTACGGGTGGCTGTTTGCCAATAATTAATTCGACTTCAGGGATAACATCAATGATGACTTGTCCGTTATCGCCTAAAGCGGATAAAAGTTTTTCTTTCCAAGTTTGGATTTCTACTTCGCTTTCGGTTAGAAGTTGCTGAGTTAAGGATTGGAATGCTTGAATCAGGGAAGCATAAGGAATATTGCGCTTGAACTGGTCAAATTTACCTGCAATAAAATAGCCTCGTTGCCGCACAATGGGTTTGTGAACTTCATTGACCAAAACTGTTTTGCCTATCCCGGAATAACCGGAAACCAGCATTAATTCGGTTGTGCCACTGGCAACGCGATCGAAAGTTTCTAGAAGTTTTTCAATTTCTTGGTTGCGACCGTAGAGCTTTTGCGGTATATTTAATTGCCCTGCTTTATCCGCACTTCCAACAACAAAGTTGGAAATATATCCGCTAGCCTGTAGTTTGAGCAAGCAAGTTTCTAAGTCAAATTTTAGTCCTTCATTGCTTTGGTAGCGGTCTTCAGCATTTTTAGCTAATAACTTCATCGCAATCGCTGAAATTTGTGGTGGGATTTCAGGATTTAGCTGGTGAGGGGGAATGGGAGTTTTGGCAATATGGCTGTGTACCAATTCCAGCGGGTCTGTGGAATTAAAGGGCAACTCGCCTGTGAGTATTTCATAGAAGGTAACGCCTAGTGAATAAAAATCAGTGCGGTAGTCAATTGACCGATTCATCCGGCCAGTTTGTTCGGGCGACATATAGGCGAGTGTGCCTTCGAGCAAATCTGGATGGCTGAGCGTCGAATTTTCTCGCTCCAGGCGCGAAGCGATGCTGAAATCAATAAGTTTAACTTTTTCAGTGGCTGGGTTGATGATAATATTTTGTGGTTTTACATCTTTATGAATAATGTTATGTTTGTGGAGTTCTGCTAAGGCAGAGACAAGCTGGAGACCCAAAGAAAGAAATTGAATGATTGTGAGTTTTTTACCATTCATCCAATCGTTGAGAGACTCGGAGCCTGAATCTTCTAATATCAGTGCTAAACCGTTTTTATAGCTTTCTAAACTAATGGCTTTGACAATCGATTCTACGTTCAAGCTGTGCAGGATTTGATATTCGTGTCGCAAGCGGGTTATGTCAGAAAGAGTGGGATACTCAGCCTTTAGCCTTTTGACGATCACGCTGGAAAAGTCCGAATCCTTCCGAGCGCGATCGACTGAAGTTCTTATCCCGCTGTGGAGGGTTTCAACGAATTGATAGCCAACTAAGTTGAGAGTCATTGTTATTCTACGGAGCGCAAGGAAATTGAGCGTGAGGTTAAGGCCGGTTTTAAAACTTAATTATTGTTAGAGCTGATTGTAACATAGTAGTTTACTCAACAAAAGTGAGCTCATGTTTCGCTTCTGGCCATCCTGGTCTCATGAGATTGTGTTGTTAACTGTAGTGCCTCAATGCGCGTTTTGGGTGTTTGTTGAGGGATTAGTCGGCTGCACTTTCTGTTGGGGTGTCGAGCGAGTGTTTTCCCGTTGCTGATAATTACAGCGTATTCCAGATTTATGAAGTACAGTATCAGCAGCTTGTAAACCAGTTTTTGAAGTGCTTGGTATTGACCAAATCAAGCGCCGTAGCAAGTATTACGTCAACCATCTTGGTAGTTGTTGGTGAGAACGGATGTAAAAAAAATTCCGTTGTGATCACCATAATTTTATCTGATTAAAATCCGGAGAATAGGGTGATAAATTCAGGACATTGGCACCAGCCGCTGGAATCAATGGTTCAATTACCGCCAACTTATGAGCTGGTATATTATCAATTCACTTCGACTGTACTATCCCCTAAGTTGGGGACTAAAAAGTGTTGAATAAAGACTTCAAAAGCCTGACACTCCATTGATCCATTTATGGTTCTTAATCCTACTACTTTTTTTAAGCTGATGGCTCCGACTACTGTAACTTTTGCACCCCGATAAAAGGGTTTTAAATCGTAGACTCTATGACCACATTTTGAAGGTGCATGGGTTCGTGTAAACCCCAATAAAACGCCCATTTACTGCAAAAAAACCAGGTTGTCAGGGTCAATTTTTTTCACCTTTTCCCAATATTCACACCTCAGAAGGTACTTCTTTCAGTGGCAGACTGACTACTGCGTATGGTCTTTTTTTTCGCGTCAAATTTTGTTTTTGTAGTTCACGACACATCATGCTAGGACTGACAGCTTCCTTGTAGTTCAAACGCCAATATTCACAATATTCTGACAACGTGCTATCCGGATATTTTTCTACCATCTGGGTCAATTCCGTCCGGCGCGAGTTTAACACACTTTTGGCGCTTCCACCCTGTTTTCCGGGTTGAACATGACCAGTCGTTTGTTTTTGTTTTAAAATTTTTTGAACAAACCCTTTACTCACATCAAATCTGGCGGCTATTTTCCTAATTGATGTATCATCTTGTTCATAGATTTTAACTATTTTCTCACGCAACTCGATCGAATAGGGTTTCATTTCTTTCGCTTATGTACTAAATACACTGTATCATATATACGTGGAATCTACTGTATTTAATCAAAAGTATAAAAAATGGCGTTTGTCAAGTACAAACGCCATTTTATAGAATTACAAACGTGGCGTCTTATCTTGTTTAAACGACGCTAACAATTCGCGAATTTGGTCGGCCGCAATCTCGCGCCCGCCCAAACCAAAAGCTAGAGCAATGCCAACTGCGATCGCCCCAAGCAGCAGCCCGAAAGCCAAATTCACAATATCGCTGCCAATGCCCATTTGTTGCAGCGCCAAGGCCGAAACAAAAGCAATAATCGCGATCCGAGCCGTTTGGCCCAAAAGCCGCGCTTGGCGAGTTCCAGAACTGGCAATCAAACTAAAGGCCAGATTCGCCAAATACAAGCCGATCGCAAATACCACCAAACCAGCCAGCACCCGACCTGCAACCAGGACAATACCGCTAACAATCGCAGTCAGCGCTGGAATCCGCAGCACATCGGTAGCAGCCACCACAGCAAACAGCATGATGCCCACCTGCACCACGATGCCGACAAACTCAGAAGGAGTGCGGGCCGGAAGTTCCGGTTCCTGAAGAATCGTTGCCTCCGGATCGATCGAACTCGGCGGTAGCCGCAGTCGCTGTTTCGGCTGTTGCACTCCCAACCAAGAAAAGACATTGTTAAAGCCAATTCCCGTCAGGATATTAGTCACCAAATCGCTGATCCAGCGACCCAAAAAGTAAGCAACCCCCAGAATTAGCGCTGCTGTAAAAATGTTGGGAAGCGCGCCCAGAACCGTGTTGAGCATCGCGATTGCCGGCTGCGAAATCGCCTGAATGTCCAAAGCGTTCAGAGCTGCGATCGCCGTTGGAATCAAAATCAAAACATAGACGATCGTCCCGACAATCCACGACAGCGATTGTCCGCCCGAAGTCCGCGAAATTCCAAACCGAGCGCCCAAACCGTCCGCCCCAGCAGCGGCCAACAGATTCGTGACAATCCGCCGCACCACCATAGCCAGTAGCCAGCCCACAAACCCAATCAGCACAGCTTCCAAAATTTTCGGAATTGCCGCCAGAATTTGGTTGAGTAAATTATTAACCGGCAGCAGAGCCTGCTGCATTTCCAGTGAGTCGAGAATCAGTGGCAAAAACAGCAGAAAAATGAACCAGTACAGCGCATTGGCCACAGTATCGCTCAGCAGCAAAGGGCGCTCAGTGGGCGCTGCGCCCACCTCCTGATTCAAGCGCTCGTCCACGCTAAAAGCCCGCATCGCCCGCGATACGGCCATTTTGGCTACAGTTGCCAACACCCAAGCAATCCCCAACCAAATTAGCGCGCCGGCTAACTTCGGCAAGAAACCGGTAATTTGATTGAGAAAAGTATTGAGGGGTTGCGAGACAGCCGTTAGATTCAGGCGGTTGAAAAAGGCAATTAGGAAAAAGATAAAAATGATCCAGAACACCGCTGCGGAAATCCATTTTTCCACTTGCGGGGCTCCAGCTCCTTCCGGTCGGCCGGTAATCCAAGCAGCCAACCGATTGTCGATCGTAGTCTTCTTGAGCAATCCCCCGACTACAGATGAGACGAGGGCTGATACTATCAAGCCAATTAGCAGGATACCGACTGCCCAGAGGAGATTTTCAATGTTTGAGCCCTGAAGGAAATTGTTAATTCCGCGTTCGGCATCTGTCAGCGGATTCCCGGGCTGGGCCTGGGCCAAAATGCGATCGGACAAAGCCGCTATGGGGCCCGATATCGGCTGAGTTATTTCTTGCCAAGTTTCATTCATTTTTTTCTCAGGTTAACGTCACATTTGACAAGGAGAAGACGAAACTTTAATAATAGTTCCAAAAAATCTAGGCATCGCCTAAATTTAATATTTGTACACTTTTAATGTACTGGGTTAACTACAAAACCCTCTATCGAATTTGGGATCAACCCATCTCCTACTGCTTTTGGGCCAATATTCAAAAAACCGTTTACATCGGCCTTTATGAAGCGTCCAGTTTGGGTTCTGAACAATCCTCTTTTTACCCTACTGCCAATGTAGTCGGAATGTTGTTAAATTGGTTCCAAATCCAAAGCTGAACATTTGGAGGTGTAACTCTCCTCACCTAACCCAACTTGAATTCCCGCAAGTTGTCCTTTGTACTACAACATTTGCACAAACCGGCAATGGGGAATACAGGGAAAATTTTGATTATTAACTTTACCAGTATTAATCCCATCTTTAAAATCATCGTTCCCGCCTATAGCCAGCAAGCCCATTTGATGATTAACCAGTCCTTTAATAATTGCGGAACTCGTCGTGTAGAGGTAGTAATCCACTTTACAGTTACGCTTGTGCCACAATTGGGCGACTTTTTTACGGTTTTTTTGCGCTACGGGCAGCAATGACTCCAATGCCGATGAAACTTGATTGCAGTATTGGTTTCTTGACTTAACACCCTGTCCCTCGTAGATTGTCGGTACTAACCCAGGAACATTGTAGGTTAATGTTGCCAGATTGTTTAATCCTAAACCTATAGCAGCTACTCTCTGATTAATTTGTAAAGGCTGTTCTAACTTTTCAGAGAACACCTCGACAACATAACAACCTACTTTGGGAACAATCCGGATTTCCAGAAGCGAGATGACTTTTGAGGGCAACCAAATATTAGTCCCAGAGGAACGATAATATCCTTTTTTTAATGCTTTTTTGCTGACAGCTTGACAATTAAATACACCAACATAGCGCCCCTCCTCTCTTGTTCGCTCTCTTGAACCTTTATAATGAGGGATTTTCCGGGCGGCTTTAAATTTAGTCGTGTCTTCCTGATAGTTTCGCGCCCCCAGATAGTAGCTAGTCCATGCTTTGATCATTAAGCCGAGGGTGCTTTGTGCTACCTTTGCAGGCAGTGATTTGTAATCATGACTTGTTTTGAGCGCGTGATAAACAGCCAGAGCGTTTGTTTGTTGGCGAGCGAAAAAGTTTTGACGGTAGATGTAATTAGCGCTATTGTAAATATTTTTGCAAAGCAAAGACAGTCTATCGGCTTCTCGATAAAACCTATGATTTGGTTTAATGATGTGCCTTTCGACTAACTCCATAATCAGTATATATACTTTATTTCAAGATGATACACTGTATTTATGAGTGTGTCAATCTTTTAATTTCTGGGAAAATTGACGTTACAAGTAAATAAAGGACTATCAAGTAAGCAAAGTTTTGTAATACCCTCCTTGTTGCAGGTTCTCATGTCAATTCGTCAAGTTTTCGAGCAATCCATTGAAATTCGCGCTGCTGCTACTCTGGTGGAGCAATGTATAGTCGATCGCACTTTAATGCACAAGTGGCTCAATCCCCTGCTACGCTGCGATCCCCAGGGCGAATGGGATACTACCGTAGGAAGTCGCAGCTTATTTATCATAAAAATTCCGGTTTTGCAACCCTCTTTAGAGAGTGTTGTGTTGGAGCGACAACCCGGTTTAATTGTTTGGGGGTTTGACGGATTTTTCAAAGGATGCGATCGCTGGGAATGCCAGCCGCAAATCCAAGGAACTCTCTTGATTAACCGCTTTGAATTTCAAATTCCCAATCGTTTAATTAGATTTGGTTTCAATCGCTTTGCAGCCCCTTGGACAGAAAAAGATATGAAAGACCAACTCCGCCGACTCAAGCGGGTAGCCGAGCAACTATCTCAAAGAATGGGTAAGGGGTAATGGATAATGGGTAATTGGGAACTTTTACCCTCGCGTAGCCGAAGAATTGGTAATGGGTGATGAGTAATTGCTAATAGCTGAAAGCTAGAGCTAATAGGAAAAAAAGCACCAATTCCCAATTCCCCATTCCCCCTTCCCTCCAACTTCAGTTATTTATTTCGCACTTCCCGATGGAGTGGGCTGACAAATCATTTCTCTCGCCGAATTCACGGCTTGGTTAGCCGTATTTTGCAAAGCCGGGGAATTCTGATACAAAGCTTGCAAATCTTGCACATCTTTAATCACTCGTTCGTAAATAACCATCGCTTGATTGCCGTCAACTTCTAAAGCAGCAGGGCTGTAATTTTGCATCAATTCAATCAGCGATATTTTGCCATCTTTGGAAGCGGCGACTAAAGCATCGCGCAGTGCGGGCACGCTTTGAAGCCGAGCACTCGGCGCATAAGCAACCTCGCCCAATTGTTTAAAAACAATTTCCCCAAAATAAGTGCTTGCTAGCCGCGCTACTAATTGGGAATCTAAAGGCACTTCTCGCGTTAATATTTCGCGCATCGACTGGGGAGTTTGTTTCGCAAGACTCAGAACGCTTTGCAGTTGAGATGATGCTTGGCCGGTTTGTGCAAAGCTTTGCAAGTCGCTCATCGGTAATGTTACGTCAACAGCACCGTATTTTACGGTAACATTATCTAATGCAAAGGCTTTGCCGCTGCTTAGGAATACTGCACTTGTTCCCAGCAAAAGCGCCAAACCTAATGATAAAGACTTTGACATTCTTTTGGTTAAATGGGCTGACAGCGGTTGCATTCCGTTGAGATAACTTTGTTGAAACTGAAAGTTCATGAGTTTGTGCCTCTTTACGTCAAAATACTTTTTAGATCGCTCGTCTGTGCGGGTATCAGTGCGGATATCAGTCGGGAAAGTCGAATCAGGATTTCCGTAAATGACCTATAATTTTACAGTCAAGTCCAGCAAATTCAACCTATCAAAAGATAGGTGTTAATTGCTAATTAATATGTTATACTTAGCGTTTTGACAATTTTATATACCTTTGCAAAAATGATAAAAGCGAAATTGGGTCGTCGGGCAGCAGTTTATTGAATGTCACTTTTATTTCTTATAGTGTGCTGTGCGACATATAGCGAATTTAAGTTCAAAGATCCCGATCGAGCCGATCGACCAATTGGCGAATTCTAGCAGCATCAGGAGCATTCGGAGCATTTCTCAGGTATAGTTCCAAATCGTGGCGCGCTTCCACCAAGCGTCCCAGTTGATAATAGAGAATTCCGCGATCGCGCCGTTCCCCCAGCGCATCGGGAAACAGCAGCAAAATCCGTTCGATCGCCAAAAGTACCCTCACAGCATCTCGCTGCTGCAAGTAAATCGCCTTCAGATTTCCCAGCATTCGCCCCAAAAAATGTCGGCGACTTACCGGGGCGAGAAAAGCCGGCTGCAACTTCATAGGTTGGCCGTAAATTTGAGAAAGTCTGGCTTGACAATCTTCAGGAAATAATATCTCCCCGCCGTTAAACGCATCAACAAAAATGCCAGCATCTTCAAAATCCGGTCTAATTAAAAAATGTCCCGGCATTCCAATTCCCACCATCGGAAAATCAATGCGCTTAGCAACCTCCAAATAAACCAAAGATAAAGAGATCGGAATGCCAGTACGCCGATCGATCACTTCATTCAAAAAGCTATTGCGCGGGTCGTAATAATCAGCATCATTCCCCGAAAACTGCAACTCCCCGTATAAATAGGCATTAATAGTTTGAAGAATCCGCAGCGGATAATTCTGTGCCGGCAGGCGAGCACGCACTTCATCTGCGATCGTGTCTAAAGCGTTGAGATACTCATCGGGTTCTAAATTTGGGTATTCTTCCAAAGCCATGTAAAGAGCAGCTTTCGCCAAATCGATCGAGCCATCAGGCTGATTTATTTCTCGATAAAAGAGTTGTCGGGCGATCGGAAAATCCATATTTATGATTTATTTGATTTTAATTGACATTTTATACGAATATCCAGTTGCCCAAAAAAATATTAAAAACATCTCTCTTCTCTTCCTCTCTGCGTTCTCTGCGCCCTCTGCGGTTCAAAAAAAACAGTCTTGTATGTAACGCGCACCTTACAGCTTAACTTTTAACCTTCAAATCCCGTGACTTTTGCCAATCACCCAACTGCGGCGAAAAATCCGAGCCAGAGTCGATTCTTCCAAAGCAAAATAGATAGGGCGACCGTGAGGACAAGTGCGCGGATTGCGAGTTTGCTGCCATTCATCCAACAAATTTTGCATTTGGGAAAGACTCAAAGGAGTACCGTTACGCATAGCGCTGCGACAAGCAGTAGCAACTTGAGCAGCTTGCAAATCTGCGACTTTACTGAGTTCAAAAAGCGCATCCGCACAGTCATCTCGATCGGCTAACAATTCAGGAACTTCGCGGGCGGCCCATAGCTGTTCGCCAAAACTTTCTACTTCCAAACCCAAGCGGGATAAATTCTCTATTTGCAGTGCAGATAATTGACTGAGAATTACGGGTTTTTCTAGACATTTTAGCTGCCAAGCCGCGCACAATTGCTCATATAAAACGCGCTCGTGAGCGATATGCTGTTCTATCAACCACATTCCGCTCGGATGTTCCGCAACAATGTAAGTATTGTGAATTTGAGCGATCGCCCTCAATTCCATCAATCCTACTTTATTAGCTTTTTCCTGTTCGCCACCTTCATCATTCTGCCTAGCCGAAATCCCGACACTGTAAGCACTTTTTTGTTCCGATGCCTTCAGCAATTGTCCCACTCTATCGGGAATTGGGGCAGCAGGTAAAACCTCATCATTTAGGTGCAAAGCACGACTAATTGCCGCGCTAACTTGTTCTTGCCAAAAACTCGGATCGTGCAGATAAATTTCCACCTTAGCCGGGTGGCGGTTCCAATCGATTTCCGAGGGAGAGATTTGCAGGTGAACAAAACACACGGGATAGCGATCGCGCGGACAAGTGCGGGCAAAGGCGCTGAGAATAGTTTGCTCTAATTCGGGCGATCGCACAACTCGCCGATTTACCCCAACTTTCACCCAATCCGGCCGCCTGCGGTGACAGCGATCGGGCAAACCAATTACTAACTCCAAACACTGGGAATTAGGCATTTGGAATTGGGAAGTAGCAACTGGTAATTGGTAATTAGGTTTAACTGTAACGCCAACAAGTTGAGTTTCTATCAATAAATTTGCTGCTTTATTATTTGCAGGGCTGGCTGGCAAATCTAACTTTAAATATTGCAAATCGCTCGATCGCACACCGCGCACAAATTGAGGTAAAATGTGTGCCGCAGTGCTACCAGGAGTTACGTGCAAACAAGGCGTATTTCCTTGACGCAACTGCCAATTAACGTGCGGGTGACAAATAGCAATTTGCTGAAGGGTTAATTGGATCGATCGCATTTGCTGTGCCGGTGACAAAAAACTGCGGCGCACAGGCCAATTGCCAAACAAATTATCAACAGTCACCACCGTACCAGGAGCGATCGCCGCTGTTTCCACCTCCACAGCAACGCCTGCGTTGTTGTAAATCACCCGCCAGCCCGATCGAGCATTTTCAAATCCCCCCTTGTTAAACGATGATTTGGCGGGGGTTCGCGCCGACTCTCGATTTTCCGAAAAATCTCCCAATCCCAAATCATTTGATCGGCTCAAAACCTCCAAACAGCCCAACTGAGCTAAACTGTGCAAAGCTTCCCCGCGAAATCCCAAAGTATCAATTTTGTAAAGGTCAGCTTCAGTGGTAATTTTGCTCGTACTATGAGGCGAAGCCGCCTGCTGCAAATTTTCCAGATCCATTCCCGTACCATTATCTGCAACTTGCACCCGCCACTGTTCCGGCCAAACAGAAACAACGATGCGAGTTGCACCAGCATCCAGAGAATTTTCAACTAATTCTCTTACCGCTGCGGCGATCGAGTCAATCACTTCGCCAGCGGCAATTAAATTGATAACTTCTGTGGGTAAGGTTTGAATAGTAACGGGCATCAAATTTTTAGCTTTTCGTTAATTCAATTATACTTGATTCTCCAAGTCGCTACACAGTATTAGGATTTACGCTCTTAAACCCGGTTGATTAAGAAAATATTATTTTATCACAAGATATCTACTCATCAACTAAGTCTCTGAGGCTTAGTGAGAAAGTCCTAAATCTATATCTTCCTACCTACTTAAATTTGATCTGCTCAAGCCATAATTTTCGGCAAGCGGATGTAAAAAGTTGTGCCTTTCCCGTCCTCTGACTCATAAGTAATTTTCCCTTTGTGAGCCTCAACGATCGACTTAACAATCGCCGTTCCTAACCCAGTACCAGTCCGCTTGCCATAAGTTACAAACGGTTCAAATAACTTTTCCTTAATTGTCGGCGGAATGCCGGGGCCGTTATCGTAAATGCTAATTTCTGCCCACTCCTCACTTTGTGTCACCGCAATCTCCACCCGACCCCCTCTGCCACTAAAAGCCTCAACAGCATTCCCAACTAAATTTTGTAAAACGCGCAAAATCTTATTTTCATCCGCTTCCACTATAACTTCTGTCACCCGTACTGCTAAATCTACTTTTGCTGCTTCACAATAAACTCTGTTCAACTTTTCAAACTGCTGCAATGTCTGAATTAAATTAATTGGTTTTTTATGTAATACAGAATTACCGCGCGAAAACTCTAATACTTCTTCAGCCATCCCCAACATCCGCTGAACTTGCAATTGAATAAGTTCGCACCACTCCTGAGTTTCCTCATCGGGGTGCATTTCTTTGAGCATTTCTGTGGAGAGTTTAATTCCGGTAAAAGGACTTTTGAAATCGTGAATAATTGTACTCACCATTTCTCCTACCAATACCATTTTTTGTTTATGTACCAACTGGCTAACATATTGATCCGTGGTATCCCGTAAATTTTTAGTAATGAAGCTAAACATTTGCAGTACCGAACTGCCTTTAGCAAACTGGAGAGTTGTTATGAGTTCTTCACGGCCTATTTTGGCCAAAGTCGAGCCTGCAACTGCCACAGCTCTAGCACTGCGTGGTTCTCCGTCTAAAACTCCGAGTTCACCAAAATAATCGTCTGGCTTAGCGACAGCAACAGTTTGATATTTATGATTTTCAATTCGCTTGCTAAACTCGACTTTACCTTCTAAAACTAGATATAAAAAATCCGCTGTTTCTCCTTCTTCAAAAACCAACGTTTCTTCAGCAAAACTCTCCAAAACAGCTATTTGGCAAAGGTGAGCAGCTTGCTCTGGTTCAAAATAAGACATAAATCGATGAAATACCAGATCCATGTTAAAATACCTGAAACTTAATTTCAACAGTTTCTTTCTTCTATTTTCGCCGATCGGCATCGATGCGTTAATAAAATACAATACTGCTTTAATCTGCCTCTATTTTCTGACATCCCAGGCTTGGACGCAAGGATCTGGGTCGGGATGCAGAGCCAGACTAGCATAGCAGCAGCAGCAGTAATATCACCAAAATTCAGAGTTAATTGACTAAAATACCTAAATATTGTACTATTTTTTAGATTTATATTGGATGTGCGGGCGGTTTCTCCGGCCACCTCAGAAGATTTTAACTGTAGAGATATCGTGTAATTTAAATGCCGCTCGACCGAGTTTACAAAAATTAACGATCGCCCGATAAAACGATCGCAGCATTCTGCCCGCCAAAGCCAAAACTTAAACAAACCACATTTCTGACAATAGCCGATCGCGTACAGCGCACAAAATCTAATTCAAACCCCGGTTTTTTCATTCCCACGCAAGGCGGCAACATCTGATATTTAATACTCATCAAACAAAAAGCCGCGCCCAAAGCTCCCGAAGCTCCCAAAGTATGACCCGTAGCTCCCTTAGTCGAACTAACAGCAACTCCTCGGTTAAATAACTTCTCAATTAACAGTGCTTCGTGTCGGTCATTTAAATCAGTTGCAGTACCGTGAGCATGAATAAAATCTATATCAACCGCCTCTAAATTACTGCGTTTCAAACATTGATTTACCGCCGCGATCGCACTTCCCCCCCCCAAATCCGGCGCATTAGCATGGCAAGCATCATTTGTCAAGCCAAAACCGGAAACTCGACCGTAAATTTTAGCACCACGACGCCTTGCCAAGTCGGCAGATTCTAATACAAATAAAGCCCCGCCTTCACCGAGCACAAAGCCTTCCCGATTTTCGTCAAACGGATAGCACCCAGTGTTTGCCAAAGCACCCATCCGGCTAAATCCAGCCAGAGTCAGCGGTGTGATAGGCGCTTCCACAGCACCTGCGATCGCCCGCTGACACTCACCAGTGCGGATTAAATCAACAGCACGGGCGATCGACCAAATACCCGTCGCACAAGCAGCCATAGGCGCCAGTACCGGCCCCGTCGAACCAATTGCCCTCGCCGCTGCGATCGCCCCCATGTGAGGCAAAAAATTCACAAATTGAGAATTGGTAATCGGTAATTGGGAATTGGGAATTGGGAATTGGGAATCGGTAATTGGGAATTCCCTTGCTTCTTGCGACTTCCCTCTTCCCAATTCCCTCAGACTTCTTCCAACTTCCGTCTTTCTTCCATCCGTTACATCCCGTACATTGCTCGTTGCCGAACTTCCTTCGCTTGCCAACAGTTCCAAATTTGCCTGGAAGCCTCGGCTAGAACCGATCACAATCCCGCAATCGCGCAAAGGCAAAGTCAAATTAGCATCTTGCACAGCATCTATTAAAACCTGTCGAATTAAACTCATTAAATCGACAGGTTTTGTGCCAATTAAAGCCAAAGGTCGCCGTTCCAGTTCTATAAAAGGTTGATGTTGCCGAATTCCTGATTCCCCAGACAACAATCTTTTCCAGCTACAATCCAGAGTGCCTAAAGCAGAAACCAGCCCGATTCCCGTAACAACAACATCCACAAATGCCCTCAGCTTCCCAAATTTTTAGTCATTAGTTATTAGTTATTAGTTATTAGTTATTTATGATTGGAACTAATTATTAACTACTAAGCAACGAGCAACAATTGATATCGTTTCCGGTTGCATCGGAATAATAAAATCGAGTCAACCGTCAACAGTCAACAATCATCTCGATCGTGCAACCGGAATTGATATGACGAGTTACGACTGACTATTGACTACTGAACAGGCTTAAAATTTTCCAAACCCTGAGTAACAGTAGCCTTATCAATGCGATCGCCCGCTTCAATCTTATCAATCACATCCATGCCTTGCTTCACGTACCCAAAAACCGCATAGCTACCGTCCAAAAACGGTACATCGGTCAAAGTAAAGTAAAACTGAGAAGAAGCCGAATCAGGACTCTGCGATCGAGCCATAGCAACAGCCCCGCGACTGTGCATCAACACGGGTTTATCCTTAACCCCAGCTTCTTGTAGCGTCGCGCTGTAAGTCGGATTTGCAGCACCTTTAGCTTTAATTTCTAGAGGAATCCTGCGTTCGGCAGTAGTTTTTGGGTCAATAAAACCACCAGTTCCCAGCCGCGCCGTAGGGAATTTAGGGTCTTTACCTTGGGGGTCGCCGCCTTGAACTACAAAAGGCTGAGGTTCCCGAACTACTCGGTGAAATACCAGCCCGTCGTAGACTCCTTTCTGAACCAAATCGACAAAATTGCCCGCAGTAATTGGCGCATTTGTGCCGTCGAGTTCGATCGTAATTGGAGCACCTTTAACCGTCATCACCACCGTTGCTTTTCCTTCCAATCGTGGCAAATTGCTAAATTGCGAACTCGCCGCTACAGCAGCAGGAGACGGAGACGGAGACAAAGAAATATTTTCACCCGACGCCGGATTCGATGTGGGAGTCGAGTTTGCCACAGGGGAATTACCGCAGCCTCCGACAAACAACGCGCCAATTATTAAAAGTGAGAACAACCACCGCTGAATTTTGACTTGCATTTGCATTTGTATTTTCACTTTCACTTTCACTCAATGATGTAAGGTGCGCAATGCGCACCCTAGACTTATCGATTTACCAGGGATAATTTGCACCGCTTCGTGCTCACCCAATATTTATCGATTTGGTGCGCATTGCGCACCCTACGAGACATTACCAATCGAAAATCGAAAATCAAAAATCCCTAAAGTCCTTCTAGGGGAACTTGCAAAAATCGAGCCAATTCGGCTGCTTGATTTTCCACTTGCGACAAAGCAATCGGCTGTCCGACTCTAGTCAGGGGAAACTGACGGCGGTCTTTAAGCTTAAGATAAATACTGCGACGGGGACTGAGACCTTCTTTAATGTCTACCCGCACAGATTGCACATCCGATGTCTTGCAATTAAAATCAACTTTGCGGTTTTTGCCGGGAAAACCCCAGCGAAAGATCCGAATGTTACCAGTTTGCCGATCGAACTCGTTGTAACCGCCACCGACATCCCAGAGAATAGTCAGCCACAGGTAAAGCGCCAAAAGCACGCCACAGACACCGTAGAAACCCATCGCAATGCCTTGGGGGATGAAAACAAGCTGAGTCGGGTCAGCAAAAGGCAGCAGGTTAACGTGCAAGTAGCTGGAAATGCCCGACAGCAGGAAACCAGTCCCTCCAATGCTGACCACCGTCGCCCACCAGTAATTGCTGAAGCGGCGGGAGCCCAAAACCGGGTAGCGCAGGACAGGATCGATCGAGGTCATTGTTTTTGCAGTCATAAAATTAAACAGCCTTAAAGCCAAATCTTAATTCAATTAGCCCACCGAGCGTCACGCTTCGCTGACGAGATCGCGATCGACCGATCGGCATTGTGTATCAACTCCTGCTAATTATGTTGAAAAATTCTGAACTTCTAATATATAGTTATGTTAACTTTAATTAGAAACCTTGGTCTTTTAACAAGCAAAAGGATTTTACCCCAATGACAATCGCAGTCGGACGCGCCCAGAACGAAAGAGGCATCTTTGATGTCCTCGACGACTGGCTCAAACGCGATCGCTTCGTCTTCGTAGGCTGGTCTGGCATCCTGCTATTCCCCTGCGCCTACCTAGCCATCGGTGGCTGGTTAACAGGCACCACCTTCGTCACATCCTGGTACACCCACGGTTTGGCAAGCTCCTACCTCGAAGGAGCCAACTTCCTCACCGTAGCAGTCTCCACCCCAGCCAACAGCCTCGGACACTCCCTGCTGTTCCTGTGGGGCCCCGAAGCACAGTGGGACTTCACCCGCTGGTTCCAACTCGGTGGGCTGTGGACATTCGTAGCCCTCCACGGCGCCTTCGCACTGATCGGCTTTTGCCTGCGTCAGATTGAAATCGCCCGTTTGGTAGGCATCCGTCCCTACAACGCCCTAGCATTCACCGGCCCCATCGCCGTGTTTGTGTCGGTGTTCCTGCTTTACCCCTTGGGTCAATCAGGCTGGTTCTTCGCCCCCAGTTTCGGCGTCGCAGCAATTTTCCGCTTTTTGTTATTCCTGCAAGGCTTCCACAACTGGACGCTCAACCCGTTCCACATGATGGGCGTTGCAGGCATCTTGGGCGGCGCGCTGCTGTGCGCCATCCACGGTGCAACCGTAGAAAACACCTTGTTTGAAGACGGCGAAGGCGCAAACACCTTCCGCGCCTTCAACCCAACTCAGTCAGAAGAAACCTACTCAATGGTTACAGCCAACCGTTTTTGGTCGCAAATCTTCGGAATTGCCTTCTCCAACAAACGCTGGTTGCACTTCTTCATGCTGTTCGTACCTGTCACAGGCTTGTGGATGAGCTCCATTGGCATCGTCGGTTTAGCATTAAACCTGCGCGCCTATGACTTCGTATCCCAAGAATTGCGCGCTGCTGAAGATCCTGAGTTTGAAACGTTCTACACTAAGAACATTCTGCTTAACGAAGGCATTCGTGCTTGGATGGCTCCTACGGACCAACCCCACGAAAACTTCATCTTCCCTGAAGAAGTTCTGCCTCGCGGTAACGCACTTTAAAAAAATCAGGATTTGGATTTCAGATTAATTTAATTTTTTTAAACTAATCTGAAATCCAAATCCCTATTCCCCGGCGCAGGCGCGGTGATACCGTGCCCTACTAGGGAACAAAAAAACCCAAAATCCAAAATCTAAAATCGTTGGAGGTTCTACCGGGTGGTAACGCTCTCTAATTCCTACGCAAGCGGTCGCGACCAAGAATCCTCCGGGTTCGCTTGGTGGTCTGGCAACGCTCGTTTGATCAATCTCTCCGGCAAACTGCTGGGCGCACACGTCGCTCACGCTGGCTTGATCGTGTTCTGGGCCGGTGCAATGACTTTGTTTGAAGTCGCTCACTTTATCCCAGAAAAGCCCATGTACGAACAGGGCTTAATCTTGATGCCCCACATCGCTACTTTGGGTTGGGGCGTCGGCCCCGGCGGTGAAGTTACGGATATCTTCCCGTTCTTCGTAGTCGGCGTTCTTCACTTGATTTCATCTGCTGTTCTCGGTTTGGGCGGCATTTATCACGCCGTTCGCGGCCCAGAAGTTCTCGAAGAATACTCTTCGTTCTTCGGCTACGACTGGAAAGATAAGAACCAGATGACCAATATCATCGGCTACCACCTGATTCTGTTGGGATGCGGCGCTCTGCTGCTGGTAGCTAAGGCCATGTTCTTCGGCGGTGTCTATGACACTTGGGCTCCGGGCGGCGGCGACGTGCGTATTATCACGAACCCCACTCTGAATCCGGCTGTGATTTTTGGCTACTTGGTACGCTCTCCTTTTGGTGGCGAAGGCTGGATTGTCAGCGTCAACAACATGGAAGACATCATCGGCGGTCACATCTGGCTTGGCCTGATTTGTATCGCTGGCGGTGTTTGGCACATTTTGACCAAGCCTTTCGGTTGGGCTCGCCGCGCCTTAATCTGGTCTGGCGAAGCTTACCTGTCTTACAGCTTGGGCGCTTTGTCCCTGATGGGCTTCATAGCTTGCTGCTTTGTCTGGTTCAACAACACTGCTTACCCCAGCGAATTCTACGGCCCGACGGGCCCGGAAGCTTCTCAAGCGCAAGCTTTGACCTTCCTGATCCGCGACCAACGCTTGGGTGCTAACGTCGGTTCTGCACAAGGCCCCACCGGTCTGGGTAAATACCTGATGCGCTCTCCTACTGGCGAAATCATTTTCGGCGGTGAAACGATGCGTTTCTGGGATTTCCAAGGCCCTTGGTTGGAACCCTTGCGCGGTACTAACGGTTTGGACTTGAACAAAATCAAGAATGACATTCAGCCTTGGCAAGCTCGCCGTGCGGCTGAGTACATGACTCACGCTCCTTTGGGTTCTTTGAACTCTGTGGGCGGTGTGGCGACTGAAGTTAACTCGTTTAACTTCACTTCTCCTCGTTCTTGGCTGTCCTGTTTCCACTTTGTGATGGGTTTCTTCTTCTTGGTCGGCCACTTGTGGCACGCTGGTCGCGCTCGCGCGGCTGTCGCTGGCTTTGAGAAGGGTATCGATCGCGAAAATGAAGCGGTACTTTCTATGCCAGACTTAGACTAATCGATCGAACTTATTTCTGATTTGATTGTCTAGTTGAAAAAGGCTCCTGCTTAACGGCAGGAGCTTTTTTTTGAGCAAATAATATCTGAAAAAGCTGCGGATTGTCGATCAACTGTTCTCCGAACCCGCTAGCTGCAGATACAATCCAAGACGTAGAAACCCGGTTTCTGAGTTAAGCTGTTGAATTCAATCCTGTTTCTTTCCGTCAGCTCGTTCCTGAGCGAGCTTTTGCATCTAGGGCTGAGATATTTCGGTGCGACCTTCATCGCTGGCGGTGAATGACTCTACAAGTCTTGAAACTTGACAATTTTAATCCGTTGGGGTATATGCCTTGCAAGGCAGGCTCGACAAAGTTTATATTTAAAGTACAAAAGTTTTAATCCCACACAATGGAAAGTTGCACTGAAAACTTGCAATTTTAAGGCAGATTGCTACAGGTGCAAAACTAATCGACGATCGCCATCAGGATATTTATATTTTATTAAATGGCTGTGCTTGCCGAATTTTTTAACAGGCACAAAACTTTTGGGCGGCTTACTATTATTGCTAGGAAAGCAAAAGATTAATAATGGACTCATTAAAGATCGAAAATGTCAAGGTGAGGTTCGATCGAGCAAATTTGCTCGAACGCATCGCCAACCGCATTCGCCGCTCTCTAGAACTACCCGAAATTCTGAGCGCAACAGCAGCGGAAGTTCAATCCTTCTTGGGAACAGACAGAGTAAAAATCTACAAATTTCATAGCGACGGTAGCGGTGAAGTTATTGCTGAATCAATTAACGGCAACCGCTTGCCATCCCTATTGGGTCTGCATTTTCCAGCAGACGATATTCCCCCTCACGCCCGCGAACTGTTCGCCCAACTACAGGTGCGATCGATCGTCGATATAGATTCCGGGCAGCTAGGCCAAAGTCCACGCCGCGAGGCAGTTTCCGGCCAACTGCTGCCCGACGAAATGCGCTTTCGTGCTGTTGACCCCTGCCACGCTGAATACTTGACTGCACTGGGCGTCAAGGCTTGCTTGGTAGTACCAATTTTTCACGGCGAAGAATTCTGGGGGTTGTTGGTATCTCATCACTCCGAGTCCCGGAGTGTCGGAGAAAACGAACTCCAAGGCGTTCAGATGGTGGCAGATCAGCTCGGCGTCGCCATAGCCCAATCAACCCTCCTCGCCCAAGCGAGGGCGAAAGCTCAACGGGAAGCTGCCGTCAACCGCGTCGCCGCAGCCCTTAACTCCCAGCCGGCGATTGAACTCCAAACAGCTTTGGTAGAATCGGTAGCAGCACTAGACGCTGCCGGCGGCAGGCTGTGCATTTTTGCCACGCCATTCATTTCCGACAGCAGCAAGGTGACGAATCTAGTTCCCTATTCGGATAACTCGAATCGGGAACTCACAGTCTACACTTGCGGCTCAGGGCCGAAGATGCAAATTTCGGCAAGATACCCGCAGGTTGAGCAATACAGCGTCTGGCACGAATATTTTAAATCCGGCGAGCAACAGGTTTGGGCAATTTCCGACTTGTACCAAATTAGCAGTTTGAGAAGCCTGCAACCTGCATTTCGATCGACCAAAATTCGCAGCATTTTAATCGTACCGCTCAGAACCCGCCAGCACATATTCGGTTACTTAACCATTTTTCGAGAAGAATTTGACACCGAAACTCTCTGGGCTAGACAGTTTGATAGCGACGAGCGCCTCGCCCAATCTCGGATATCTTTTGAAGCGTGGAAAGAGTCAAAAACTGCCCAAATTCGCGAATGGAAGGCTGAAGAAATTGAATTGCTCCAAATTTTTGGCACGCACTTTTCTAATGCTATTAACCACTACCAATTAGATCAACAAATAGATGAACTTAACACAAACTTAGAAAATCAAGTTCAAAAGCGCACCGCTCAACTACAGCAGTTGACCCAACAGCAACGAGTGCTGTTTGAGGTGGTGGCAAAAATGCGGAAATCCCTCGACTTGAACAAAATTTTTAGCACGATGTCCCAGGAAGTGCGGCGGGCTTTAAATGCCGATAGAGTTGCGGTTTACCGCTTCGATTCCGCATCACAATTTAACGACGGCGAATTCGTTTCCGAAGATGTTTTGCCAGATTTTGTGTCAGCAATGGCAGTCAAAGTGCACGATCGCTGCTTTGGAGAAAACTACGCCAATCTCTACTCTCCGGGGCGAGTTCACGCCATGTCCGACATCAGGCAGGCCGGACTGCAAGATTGCTTTCACAAAGTCTTGGAGCAATTTCAGGTCAAAGCTACTTTAGTTGCACCGATTATGAAAGGCAACCACCTTTGGGGGTTGCTGTGCGTACACCAATGTTCGGCTCCCCGCAACTGGGAATCTTCTGAAATTAAATTTGCTACCCAAATTTCCGCTCAGCTAAGCATCGCTTTAGAACAAGCAGATTTGCTAGCTCAAACTCAGCAGCAAGCAGTTGAGTTGCACCGGGCAGCAGAGCAGGAGCGAATACTGTTTGAGGTAGTTGCTAAGATTCGACAATCTCTCGATTTAGATACAATTTTTCGTACTACAACTACAGAATTGCGGCGGATCTTAAAGGCAGATAGAGTTGGCATTTATCGCTTTGATCCTAGTTTAAACTTTAATGAAGGCGAATTTATTATCGAAGATGTTTTGCCTGGTTTTTCTTCGGCAATGAATGTCAAAGTTCGCGATCATTTCTTTAGCGAAAACTATGCCAAAAAATATAGTCAGGGACAGATTCAAGTGCTATCAGATGTCGAAAATGCTGGACTCTCAGACTGCCATGCTGCTCTTTTAGCTCAATTTCAAATTAGAGCTCAGGTGATTATGCCGCTGATGAATGGCAGCGAACTTTGGGGTTTGCTGTGCGTGCACCAGTGCAGCGGTTTGCGCCATTGGAACACTTCGGAAATTCAGTTTGCTAGGCAAGTTGGAATTCAGTTGAGTGTAGGATTAGAACAAGCAGATTTGTTGGCTAAAACGCGGCAGCAATCAGTTGATTTGCAGTGGGCAGCCGAGCAACAGCGAATACTGTTTGAAGTGGTGGCTAAGATTCGACAATCTCTCGATATCAACGCGATTTTTAAGACTGCAACCCAAGAAGTTTGTCAGTTTATGCAAGTTGATAGAATTGCTGTCTATCAATTTAATCCTGATTGGAGTGGCTATTATGTGGCCGAGTTTGTGAAAAATGGCTGGATAAAATTGGTAGGGGAAGGTATTAGTACAGTTTGGCAAGATACTTATTTGCAGGAAAACCGAGGCGGCAGATATGCCAATAATGAAACTCTAGCCGTAGACGATATCTATCAAGTTGGCCACTCGGAGTGTGTTGTCGGTATTTTAGAGAAATTTCAGGTGAAGGCTTATGCGATCGCGCCGATTTTTGTAGGACAAGGACTTTGGGGTTTGCTGACAGCGTATCAACATTCTGAGCCCCGCTGTTGGGAAAGTTCAGAAGTTAACTTTTTAGCTCAGATTGCTAATCAATTAGGCGTTGCTATCCAACAAGCCGATTTGCTGGCTCAAACCAGACGCCAAGCAGAACAAATCGCTCAAAGTTTAAAGGATTTGCAGCACACTCAAGCTCAATTGATTCAAACTGAAAAAATGTCTGGTTTGGGGCAACTGGTAGCCGGGATTGCTCACGAAATCAACAATCCGGTTAATTTTATTTACGGCAATCTCAATCACGCTAGTGAATATACTGCTAGCTTACTGAGTTTGCTGGAACTTTACCAGCAGCAATATCCAGCGTCTAGTCCTGAAATAGACAAATTGAGTGAAGATATTGACTTGGAATTTCTGCTAGAAGATTTGCCAAAATTGCTATCCTCAATGAAGGTGGGAGCCGATCGCATCCGTCAAATAGTTCTGTCTTTAAGGAATTTCTCTCGTCTTGACGAAAGTCAAATGAAGGCGGTTGATATTCACGAGGGCATTGACAGCACGCTGTTAATTTTACAGCACAGGCTGAAATCTAATGCGGACAGTCCAAACATTGTGCTAGTCAAAGAATACGGCATTTTGCCTCGAGTTGAGTGTTATGCGGGACAGTTGAATCAGGTATTTATGAATGTCATTGGAAATGCGATCGATGCTTTGGAATCGCACAAGTTGCTCGCGGGTCAATCTGTAATTCCTCAAATTAAAATATCTACTGCTATCGGTCAACTTAATGATACTGTTCCGAGCGCGGTGATTCGGATTTCTGACAACGGCACGGGAATTTCGGAATCTATGAGAAAACGCATATTTGACCCTTTTTTCACCACTAAGTCGGTAGGGAAAGGTACAGGATTGGGACTGTCAATTAGTTACCAAATTGTGGTAGAGAAACACGGTGGCATTTTAAAATGCAATTCGGAATTGGGGAAGGGTACTGAGTTTGTGATCGAGATTCCGCTTCGACAGCAGCCAGCAGTCATTAGTCATTAATCATTATTGTAAAATCCAGTCAACAGTCAACAATCACGCAGGGTGCAGCCGAAATTGATACAATTCATCTGTGTTAATCTATGTTTATCTGCCCTCATCGGCGGTAAAAAAAAGAGAATTTCTCTGGCCACAGATGACAAGGGACTGACGCTGATTTACACAGAGGTCGAGAAGAAATATATGAATAATTTCGATGCTGACAGATTTGGAATCAGGCTTGATCGTGGGTATGAAATCGCATAGCCACCTTGCGGCATCGCGGGTGACAGTTGCCTAAGTCCTGATGCAAAAAGATGCCTATTTAATTGACTTTCATAGATTAGTTTCGCTCTTTTGTAGCTCTTTTTGGAGAGTATTCTTGACACGATCGTACTCACCCTCGATTTGAGCCAAAAGCGTTGAGGCTTGATCGAGTTCACCAGATGTACTCATAACTTCTAGCGTGGCACAAAGCTTGGCCAGAGGAGCCGCGCTTAGATTCGCACTACTGCCTTTGAGGGTATGAGCCACTCGGTTTAGGGTTTGAGTATCCGCTTGGGCGATCGCTAATTTCATAGCTTGTAGCAACTTTAGAGATTCCTCAAAGTAGCAGTTCGCCAGCAAGCTCAAAATCTGGGTTGAATCTTGATCGATGCTGCTACAGAAGGCTTGCAGTTCAGTGAGGTTAACCGCTGGCATATCAATTTCTGGCTTGTGGCTATCTGATTCCTCCTTTTGGGCCTGCTGCGGTTCCGGGTTGGGTGGACACTGACTCAGCGCTTGGATGAGAGCATCTACTCGAATTGGTTTACTGATATAGTCATTCATGCCAGCATCAAGACAAACCTGGCGATCGCCCTGCATGGCATTTGCCGTCATTGCAATAATCCAGGGACGAGCATGAGCCGGCCACTCCTGGCAAATACGACGGCTGGCTTCTAGTCCATCCATCTCTGGCATTTGTACATCCATCAGCACTACATCATAAGGCTGGCGATTCAGGGCTTCCAAAACTTCCAATCCATTGGCAGCAACATCGGCCCGGTATCCCAAACGCTCTAACAGCAGCAGTGCCACCTTCTGATTCACCAGATGATCCTCTGCTAACAGAATTCGCAGTGGAAGTCTCTGGGCAAGTTTAATCTCATCCTGAACAGAGCTAGGGGGGCGCTGTTGAACTTTCGTCGGTTGGGCTTGTAGCACCTGGGTCAGGACTTCATAAAGTTGGGATTGTTTGATGGGTTTGCTTAAACAAGCCGCAAAGTGGGTGGAGAGTTCTGAAGAACTCACTTCTGGTTTGCCCATTGAAGTCAGCATCACCAGGGGTAAACGGTGGCACTTAGGATGCTGGTGGATGGCTGAGGCGAGTGTGAAGCCGTCGATTTGTGGCATTTGCATATCTAAAATAGCGACATCAAACGTTTCTCCATTCTCAAGCCAGTTGAGCGCTTCCACCGCCGATTGGGCAGCGCGAATCTGCATCCCCCAAGTCTCAGCTTGCAATGTCAGAATTTGTCGGTTAGTGGCCAGATCATCCACGATTAATAAATGCTTGCCAGATAGTTCTGGTAGCATTTCAATCTGTTCGGCTAACTCAGTAGCAACAGAGGATGCCACAATCGTGAAGTAGAAGGTCGAACCCATTGAGACTCGATGAGGCTTAGCGGCTTGCCATTTGGGTGAAGGGGTTCCTCCGACGTGGCCGGAACTCTCAACCCACATCATGCCGTTCATCGTTTCAGTAAGTCGCTTACTAATCGCCAGACCTAAACCAGTCCCTCCATACTGCCGAGTCGTCGAAGCATCTACTTGACTAAAAGACTTAAACAGTCGATCGAGCCGGTTGGCTGGAATACCAATGCCTGTGTCTTGAATAGCAAACTGGATTTCATACAAGCTTTCTGACAAGTTCCCTGGCTCAGAAATTGTTTTGTCAGAATCAACTAGAGAGGCTTCCACGGAAATGGTAACTTCCCCAGCTTCAGTAAACTTAATCGCATTGTTGAGCAAGTTAACTAGAATCTGACGGAGACGGGTGACATCACCCAAAATCAACTTAGGAGTCTGAGGCTGGATGAGGTAGCCCAACTCAATATCCTTCTCATCTGCTTTAACTGCAAGTTGGTCGATCGCATTTTCTATGCAATCTCTCAAGCTCAAAGGATGCTTTTCTAACTCCAGCTTGCCCGACTCAATTTTGGAGAAGTCAAGGATGTCGTTGATGATACTCAGAAGGGTATCCCCACTATTACGAATCGTCTCGATAAAGTCTCGCTGTTGAGCCTTGAGTTCTGTATCGAGCAGTAGTCCCGTCATACCAATAACCGCATTCATGGGAGTGCGAATTTCATGGCTCATCATCGCCAGAAACTCACTTTTGGCTCGGCTCGCTGCTTCTGCTTCCCGTCTAGTTTGCTCCAGGGCAAAGTTTTTCAGAGTTAATTCTTCTCGTTGTCGAGTTTCTTGCTCTAGTAATTTGGCTTGAGCTAGGGCAATTCCTACTTGAGCGGCCACTGATTCTAGCAACTCCACTTGATCGGCGGTCCACTGACGGTAACGATCGCACTGGTGCAAACAAATGGCACCATTCGGTTCTCCTTGGTAAGAGGTTCGCACTGCTAATGTCGATCTCAAATTGAGACTGGTACAAATTGAATGAGCACAGGTGAGGAATGAATCGCAGTAGACATCCGGGGAGGCGATAGCTTTATCTTGAGCCATCAACTGTTGGGTATAAGCATGACTCGCGGCCAGAATGTCATTCTCCCCGCTGGGTGCATATCCCACTCCTAGATACTCTGCAACGACAGGAAACTGAGGCTGTGGGTTGTCCAGGTATGTGCGAATTAAGCAGCGACTGGCCCCAAAAGCTTGCCCAATCTGAACAGCGGCCGTTTCAAATATCTGCTGGGCATTGAGGCTTTGACGAATTTCTTGGGTAATTTGCTTCAGCAGTAGGGCTTTTTCCAATTGTCGTTGTAGTGCTTCTTCTGCCTGCTTGCGATCGGTAATATCCTTCATGAAGCAGTGATGCCCGACCAACACATTTTGCTCGTCATAAGCAGAGACCATCACCACTTGTTTATAGAAGCTAGAGCCATTTTTTCGCATTCCCCTAGCTTCCGCTTCGACTCTGCCGTCCCTCAACATTTGCTGATAAGCAGCCACCATCTTCTCAACATCTTCAGGATGAACGGTTCTTTGCCATTCCATCCCTAGCATTTCCTCATGCCCATATCCACAGATGGCAGCATAAGTCATATTGACAGACATATAGCGTCCTTGAGAGTCCAGCCGAGAAATGCCTGCCACAGCATTTTCTAGCGCCGCACTCATTTGTTGCAGTTCCGCTTCGGCTCGTTTGCGATCGCTAATTTCAATCAGAATGCAACCCACTGCTACAGGCTGCTCTGCATCCTTGAAAATGGGGAAATGAGAAGTTAGCCAGTAGCGCTGGGCAGCAGTTTGACTGGATACTTCTGTGCTAATTTCCAAGTTGATGGAAGGTTTTCCTGTCGTTAAAACCTGTTGTAACAGTGCATTTACACCAGGAGCAAATTCTCCCAAAATCTCATCGGTTGTCTTACCTAAGTGAGCCTCGACAGAGTGGCCATTAATTTCAGCTAGTGCCTCATTGATTTGTAAAAATCGAAACTGCCGATCGTAGATACACAGCCCCACCCCTGCTAGGGAAGCTCCGTTAAAGAAAGCATTTAATAATTGCTCTCTGGCTTGAATTTCCTGCTCCAACTTTTTGCGCTCGGTAGTATCGCTGTGAGAACCAGTCATACGGACAACTGTGCCCGCTTCATCCAAAAGCGCTTGCCCTCGAGCTAAAATCCATTTGTAGCTCCCATCCTTGCAAAGCAATCGATGTTCTGTAATATAAAAGGGAGTTTTGCCCTCAAAGTGATCTTGAATTACTTGCATCACCCAATCGAGATCATTGGGATGCACCCGCTTGCTCCATTCATCCAGGTGATTAGGGATTTCATGATCTTCGTAGCCCAACATCTCTTTCCAGCGAGCGGAGAAGAATACTTCATTGGTGTTGACGTGCCAATCCCATACCCCATCATTACTACCACGTAGGGCGAGTTCCCACCGCTCTTCACTCGCTTGCAGAGCGACTTCTGCCTGATGCCGTTCAATTTCACTACCAATCCATTGAGCCATCAGTTTCAGTAATTCTACATGGGCAGATTTAAAGCTTTCTGCACGGGGAGATTTACTAGAAAAGCTGAGGGTACTGTAGACTTTGCCTGCAACTAACACTCGTGTTCCAATATAAGCTTCTATGCCAAGGGCAAGATAGGCAGGATGGCAACGCCATTTTGATGTGCCTATATGTTCGATGGTTAGGGGTTCATTTGTGTCTAAAGCTTCACAGCACAAAGTTTGCTTAATATCAAAGACATCACCTGGTTTCAGGAGTTGATCGGGCGATCGTGCAACCATCACCTCATAAGTATTATCTTGCACACGAGCCAAGATGCCACTTGCAAGCCCAAAATTCTGACATCCCATGTCAATCAACGCTTGGATACGCTGCTCAAAATTGAGATTTTGGGTAGCAGTGACTTCATATAAAGCTCGTATCGCCGCCTCTCTTGTTCTTAGTTCAGCTTCGGCTTGTTTACGTCTCTTAATTTCAGCTTTCAGAGAGCGATTGATTTTGGATAATCTTTGCGTTCGTTCTTGAACCCGCTGTTCTAATGTAGCGTTGGCCTGTTTAATCTCCCTAAACTTTTGATTTAGCGCGATCGCCATCACTTGAAAATTGCTAGCAAGCTCATTGATTTCAGTAACAGAACTATGTTTCCATTCAAATGTTTTTTCTGAAAGCTTGTTGGGTAAGTCAGTAGTGGCGAGAGCTAAAAAGGATAACGGCTTGACCAGTCGTTCGCTAACCACCGTTGCAGACAAAAATGCCAACATTGTGATGACGAGAAGAATAATCAGATCTATCCTGTAGCGGTTTTGTAAATTTTCTACATAGGGAGCTGCTGGAATTTCTAAGCGTAATCTCCAGTCCAGATCGGAGCTAATAATAAATTCCTGTATATAGAGAGAGTTTTTCCAACGGATCATCGGATAGTTGCCCTTGCTAGGAACCCATTGTTGCAAGGTTCCCTCTAAGGTGCGAGTGCTGCCATCTTTTGACTTATCAACAGTGTTCAAAAGATTTTGGTCGGATTGATTACTGGCAATCTGTCGGTTGTTTTGATCGAACAATGTAATGCGTAATTGGTGATTTTCTTGCTGAAAAATGTATAGAGCTTGGATCTTGCTTAATGCTAATGAAGCGTGGATCAGGCCAAGGAAATTACCTTGAACTTGCAGGGGAAAATTCAATCCTACATGAGGTTCATCAATTAATAAATCGTTGTGGATAGGAGCCATCCAAGGCCTCAACCGCTCTTGAGCCAGGGTAATTAGAGATTTATGTTCGGTGCTTTGTTCAATCAACCACCGACGGGTTTGATTTAAAGGAGAAGAAGCCGCTAAAACTGTTCCCGATGAATCGGCAACATAAATGTTGTCGAAATCTGTAAACCACTGCTCAATCAGGCTAATGTCTTGTTGCAGTTTATCGGATGATTGAATCGCTTGATTAGCAGCAGTGGCGGCTTCAGGAATGAGCGATTTTTCCGCTAATGTATTCAACGCTAAGAGATGTCGCTGATTCCATCTAGATAGATCGCTACTGAGATTTATCCCGTTTGTTTGTAACTCAGTTTGCACAGTCGTCTGAATTTGAGCGACTAAGTATCTACCATCAATAACTAATAGGAGCAGTCCTGGAAAAAAGACAAAAGCAACCAACAGATGAAAAATAGTTTGTTTTAATGAGAAGATATGGAAATGCTTTGAATGCCTAACCCACAGATGACTCGGCGCATAAGAAATGATTAAGCTGGCAACTAAGGCATTAAAAATGCCGTTGACTGCTTGTTTGCACATAACTAGCAAGACTTGAGCCGCCTCCATGTGCAGCATTTGACCGTAGAAAAGCCAAACGAGAGGCATTCCAATTAAGAACCAGTACATCCCATCAAATAAAAGGAGGTTCGGATGTTTGCGCTGGCAAAGAAACCCTACAAACAGTGCCTCAATTACCAAAATGATGGTGGCGTATGGATGATTCCAAAGCAGATAAGTATAGCTGCCTGCTATTAGACTGGCAAAACCTCCCCAACCCCAGCCGAAGTAGTAAGTAATAATCAGTATTGCAATACTGCCAAAGAGGAAATCAACCCCAAAGAAAAGAGACAAATTGAAATAGTTGCCCAGAAAACCCGCTCCAGTGAGAAGGGCGATCGCACCTAACCATCTTTTATTACGCACTGAGCTAGCCCTTCCCATAAACTTTTATACTCGCTAGTTGCTTAATATGACCTGATTCCGATAAAAAAAGCGCCAGAGAGCCTATCTGTTATTTACCTGACAGTTTCCATGAAGATCGCACCACCGATTATTTAGGCTTTAAGACTAAAATCAAGACTTACTCATGCAGGACTTGATATTTCGCTCAACTTTTAAGAAAAAATTATTCCAAATTACGAGAGGCTTAGTTTTTACTCTTATGATTTAATGAGTTCACTCATTAACTGTATGAGTCTTGGTACAAAAAGTATTACGACCTTGGTCTTTGGCTTGATAAAGTGCTGCATCGGCAGCAGTAATTAAAGTTTCTGGCAGGCTCTCTTGGGTGGGAATCACAGTGGTAATACCGAAGCTGAGGGTAATGCAATGATTCGGAGAACTCTTATGGACTATTGCTAAAGCTTGGACGCGAGCCTGAATTTTTTTAACTATTTTGACGGCTCCCTCAAGCTCTGTTTCGGGCAAAATCACTACAAATTCTTCACCTCCATAACGTGCTACTAAATCTCCAGCTCGATTAATACTGCAATTGAGAGCTGCCGCAACTTGCTTTAAACATAGATCCCCTGCTTGGTGTCCATAAGTATCGTTGTAAGGCTTGAACAAATCGATATCACACAAAATCAGTGACAAAGGAGTTTGCTGCCTCGTCATGCGTCGCCACTCCTCCTCTAGCTGTTGGTCAAACTGACGGCGATTGGCAATCTGAGTCAAGCCGTCAATTGACGCGAGGTATTTTAATTGCCGATTGGCGGCTTCTAGCTGTTTGTAAAGTAGGGTTTGTTGCTGTTGCAAGTGGAATTGCTGAATCAACCGTCGCACTCTCTGTCGCAGAACAGCCCAGTGAATCGGCTTAGTGATATAGTCAGCCGCTCCCGCTGCAAACGCTCGATCGACAGATTCTTTGTCTTCTAAGCTAGTAATCATCAAAATAGGTGGGCGATCGCTCTCAGGCACTTCAGATAATTTTTGACAACAAGCAAAACCATCCATAGTAGGCATCACTGCATCTAGCAGGATCAGGTCTGGATTTGATTCCTCATAAGCTGCTAGCCCTGTCAACCCATCATTAGCTTCGGCCACTCGGTATTTTTCCTTCTGTAAATACAGTCGAAGTTGCAAACGCATCAAGGCATCGTCATCCACAATGAGAATTAGAGAGGACGGTTCCGTAGATGCGTTACTCGAAATGGCTGACTCTTCTAATGATTGATACATACGTCATTGTGTATCTCAAGCTTTGGAAACATTCTAGCCTAGCATATTTTGAGCTTGGGATGGAAAGTTAAAATGGGGAAAATATGTCATAAATTATACACCATATCAGCTTCCGCAACAACATCCTAGACAGCGTCGGGTTGGTTAAACCAACAGCCACAGTCTACTTAAAATTTATCGCTTTTTTTCGGAGATATAAAGTCCGGTAACTTGCGCTAATATTTGTAAATATGTAATTATTCTTGGGGGCATTAAACTGTTTTTACAACGTCAAGCGAGCTTTGACGAACGATCACCTGTTATCCCACTATCGTCGATGGGATAATATGCTATATTTTTTAAATTAATTCAAACTTTTTCAGGTGCATCAAATTCCTCCCTCATCTTTGAGGGATCGTCCGAGCTATTTTTGGGGAATACATCTGATGGTCACACTATCACGTATCGCTTCCCCCTTGGTTGAGCGTTTGTTAGCACCAAGAAGCTCTGACTGCAAAAAAGCGTAAGCTTTGTTAAGAAACCTTTACAGAGTTCTGCGCGAGCTGGGATAGGTTTTTTCTCTTTTTTCTCCCCATAATCCCCCAGATAGTGTCTAAACTCCTGTCTTTGGGCTTGATTAGGGAACACATCGTCAAAGCCTTGGCATCATCTTTCAAAGCCTGGGAGCATGGATGTCCCAACTGTTGATCTCATCAGATTCCATCAGGAAAGAGACTAAGCTCAAAAGTTTACTCTATATATCTTAGCTTTATTTCTCACTCAATTTTTTGCTAAAGTCCCCCTATTAAAAATAGAAGCTCTACTATAATCACTGGGAAAGAGTAAATTAACTTGATGGAGGTAACTTACTATGGAAGTAGCACGATCTGATTTTTCTCAAAATTTTTCTCAAAGCGTTCAAAAAACGAAAGAAATTTGGACTGAAAAAGTCGGAAAAGCAGTGAATTCTGTTTCAGAAGCAACAGCACAAGCTAAATCTTCTCTCTCCGAAACTGCGTATCACGCAAAAGAATCTCTGACTCAAACTACGAATTCTGCCGTTAATACTGTGAATCAAGCTACGAACAATGCTTTAGGTACTGTAGCGGATAAAACAGAAAAAGCGAGAATTTCTATATCTGAAGTCGCGAATCAAGCAGTTAGTCGCGTCAGTGAAAGTACCAACAAAGCTGTTGATGCTGTTTCTCACTCTGTGGCAACTGCTAAAGAAACTATTAATCAAACTACTAACTCTGCGGTCAATACTCTGAATCAAAGCACTAGCCAAGCTGTAGAGAGTGTAAATCAAGCTACAGAAAAGGCTAAGGCTTCATTAGAAGATAGCATTAACAAGGCGGGAAATATGAGCGGTGCCGCTTCAGATGCCATCAAAAGTGCTATCAATGGTACTGTCAAAGATTGGATTGACGCTCACCCTGTAGTCTTCTGGTTGGTGAGTCATCCGCTGATATCTTTAGCAATGTTGCTGATATTTATATTCATTATATTGGGCTTTTTTCAGGCTTTAGGTAGCTTTTTTGCAGAAGGCTGGTTATTTATTCTGCAAAGTCCTGGAAAATTTATGCAAGGGGTTTTGAGTTTCGGCTCTAAATCTGTAAGTAATTTCGGTGCAGTGGCTGTAAACTCCTTGGTTTCAAAGAATCCCGAATACCAAAATAATTCAGGTTTACAACAATTGAGGGGAGTTGAATCAAACAGTTTGGAGTCTCAAGAACGACTTGCTAATATTTTGACAAGGTTGGAGGCAATTCGACAAGAGCAGAATCAGCTTTTACAAGAAGCGTCGGCGATTTTAGGCAACAAACTTAAGGCAGAGTGAGAAGATGTGGCCCGATCGCAAATCGTGGTAAATTTAAGACATCCAGGCTTTCCATCAAAGCCATATCCATGCAGGCTTGTAGTCGATCGCTCAATACGCCATGCCCGATTCCGAATTTTCCGATGATCTAAAATGGACGCCAGAAGCCAAGGCGAAGCTGAAAAATATTCCCTATTTTGTCCGGGGACAAGCTCGCGTCCGCATCGAGCAGTTGGCCCGCGAAGCCGAAACCGAAGTCGTCACCGTTGACTTAGTTGAGCAAGCTCGCATCGAGTTTGGGCAATAAGGGCTCGAAAGGTACCCTAAAGCTTTACACTATAATTTGCCTGATTTTGATGTTCACAGAGCTACTGAGTCACCCGTGCGGAAAATAGTTATTGCTGGCAACTGGAAAATGTACAAAACTAGGGCAGAATCCCTAGAGTTTCTTCAAGGATTCATGTCCTGCCTGACGGAAACCCCAGAGGAACGGGAAGTCGTGCTTTGCGTTCCCTTCACTTCCTTGGCTGTCCTGTCGAAAAATTTGCACGGCAGCCGGATCAGACTCGGTGCTCAGAACGTCCACTGGCAAGAGTCTGGAGCTTTTACTGGGGAAATTTCCGGGCCAATGCTGAGTGAACTTGGTGTCCGTTATGTCATTATCGGCCACAGCGAGCGACGCCAATATTTTGGGGAAACTGACGAAACGGTGAATTTGCGGCTGAAAGCTGCTCAGAAATACGATTTAATTCCGATTCTGTGCGTTGGGGAAACCAAGCAGCAGCGAGATGCAGGCGAAACTGAAGCTCACATTTTTTCTCAATTGGAAAAAGATTTGGTTGATGTTGACCAAAATAAGTTAGTCATTGCTTATGAGCCTATTTGGGCGATCGGCACGGGCGATACTTGCGAAACGAAGGAAGCTAACCGAGTTATTGGTTTGATTCGCAGTAAATTGACTAATCCTGACGTGCCAATTCAGTACGGCGGCTCTGTTAAACCGGAGAATATTGATGAAGTTATGGCGATGCCTGAGATTGACGGGGTTCTGGTAGGCGGGGCGAGTTTGGAAGCTGCTAGCTTCGATCGAATTGTCAATTATCAGTAATTGCTAATTGGTAATTGCTAATTGGTAATTGTTAATTGGTAATTGGAACAAGGGCGGCGGGAATTAAACAGCGATCGCCTACAATTGTGATGTGCCGTTCAGTGTTTCTCGGATCGGGAGAATTAACCTATGACTGCGATCGTTAAACCCAAACCAGCCTTAGACGAGTTCCTCAAACTTCCTGAAACTGAACCGGCCTCAGAATTTCTTGAGGGACAAATCATTCAGAAGCCCATGCCTGAAGATGAACACAGCGTACTTCAAGGTGAACTCTGCAAGACTATCAATCAAGTAGCGAAAACTCGGAAAATTGCCAATGCTTTTCCCGAGTTACGCTGCACTTTTGGCGCCGCATCAATCGTGCCAGATGTAGCAGTATTCCGATGGGAAAGAATTCCTTTTTTGCCGTCGGGTAGAATTGCTAGCCGCTTTGACATTAATCCCGACTGGTCGATAGAAATTCTCTCTCCAAACCAAAGCCAAACAAAAGTGCTGAGTAACTTACTCCACTGTTCGCGACACGGAACTGAGTTGGGGTGGTTATTAGACCCAGAAGAAGAGAGTATTTTGGCAGTATTTCCAGGACAAAAAGTAGAACTGTATAAACGTGCAGCTCTGTTGCCAATCATTGATAAAATCGAATTAGAATTGACAGTTGACACTGTTTTTAGCTGGTTAAGTTTTGGTTGAACAGTCCTGAACGCATTAATAATCAAAGAAACCGGTTTTTTTACAGAATCTGTGGGTTGCAACGAAATATTGTAGTGAAAAACCCGGTTTCTGGCTACCCGTGCGTCCAGTCAAATCTCAAATCCCCCGATCGCCATGACAAATAACCCAGAAAAAATTATTATTAGAAATAAAGTTTTCGAGTGGGGAAAACGTACTTATTTAATGGGCGTTTTAAATGTTACCCCTGACAGTTTTAGCGACGGCGGAGATTTCTATACCATAGAATCTGCTTTGGCGCAAGCGGAAAACATGGTAAAATCGGGAGTTGATATTATTGATATTGGCGGTCAATCTACTCGGCCCGGTGCAGTGGAAATATCCTTAGCAGAGGAGATCGATCGCGTTATACCTCTCGTACAAATACTGCGGCAAAAAGCCGAGATTTTTGGCTCAGTTCCTATTTCTGTCGATACTACCAGAGCGCAGGTTGCCAAAGCTGCGGTTGAGGTCGGAGCGGATATAATTAACGATATTTCGGGAGCAACTTTTGACTCAGAAATGCTGTCAACCGTTGCTAAGTTAAAAGTGCCAATAATTTTAATGCACATTCGGGGAACTCCCCAGACAATGCAAAAACTCACGGATTATCAGGATTTAATTGGGGAAATTAAGGAATTTTTAGAGAGTCGAATTGCGGCGGCAGTTGCTGCGGGGATTGACAAATCTCAAATAATTATCGACCCTGGTATTGGCTTTGCCAAGACTTACAGTCAAAACTTAGAAATCCTGCGCGAGTTGCGAAAATTCAGTGTTTTAAACTGTCCGATTTTAGTAGGAGTATCGCGCAAAAGCTTCATCGGTCACATTTTGAATCAGCCAGAAGCGAAACAAAGAATTTGGGGGACAGCGGCGGCTTGTACAGGTGCGATCGCAAATTCGGCAGATATCTTGCGCGTTCACGATGTCAGAGAAATGGGCGATGTCTCTCAGGTAGCCGACGCTATCTTCAGGAATCAGTCTTGAGAAGTGTTAGTCTCGATAACTGTTATTTCCCTGCCCTCAGAAGGAGGCGTCACATCGGGCATAGAACCCATCAGCTCGCCCAGAGCTTCGCTCATGCTCCTCGGGTCCATAAACAGAATTTTGGCGTTGTCGCTTTCGCCCAATTTTTGTTGAGCGTCTAAGTATTTTTCGGTTACTAAGTAATTCAAAACTTGCTTGCTATTCGGATGAGAGTCTAAAGCTTCAACTAAGAGCCTCATGTACTCCTTAGTGCCGATCGCCTTATTGACCATTGCTTGCCACTCGCTCTTGGTGGCGCGCTCCAATTCCATAGCTTCTTGCACCCTTTTCGGAGGTGTTATGCTTTGAATTTCCACCCGAATTACTTTGACACCCCAAGTTTCGGTAGCTTCGTCCAACTTTTTGAGTAACTTTTTATTCATGTCATCTCGGGAACCCAAGATGTCTTGCATGGGCAATCGACCAATTTCAGCGCGAAACGTCGTTAAAACTAAGTTGGCGATCGCATTTTCAATTTGATCTATTCCATAATAAGCTTTCTGTAAATTCACAACCCGCCAATACACAACGGCATCGACTTCGAGAGCCACATTATCTCCCGTGATCGCTGACTGAGGTTTAATGTCTAAAACTCTTTCACGGCTTGTGTCCACGCAGACGACTTTTTCGACCAGGGGGCTGATAAAGTGGAATCCTGGCTTGAGGGTGCGCTTGTATTGACCCAAACGTTCCACTAAAGCTTCGTCGCCACCGCTGACTATTTTGACGCTTGAGTTAACAGCGTAGCCGAGGATGAGCGCAAAGAGCATGGTAAGAATAGACTGCCCCATTTCTATTTTCCTGCTAAGGTTGACTGAGAATCGATCGGAATTCTACTCTAATTTAACTCAAACTCGGCCACACAGTGCTAAAATATCTCGACTGTTAATAACTAACTATTTCATCGGGTGGGCCTCATCGGCTCCGACTCTTACGGCGCTAGTGAAACCCAGCATATCAACAACACGTTTCCACAAAAGACATGAAAAACGATCGAGAGTTTCGCTGGTTCAAACCTTTGAGGTGGATGGCCCCAAGCATTTTGGTGGGTGCAGGAATCTGCAGTGTCGCAGCGGCGCAACCGGCACAAGCTGAGCCAATCGCCCTGCAACTCTCGCAAAACTTGCAGTCGCAGAACTTGCAGCCACCGCGCCGAGGCCCTGCTGTTCGAGAAGTTCTGTCCTACGAGATGAAGGGAGACGAACTCAGGATTTGCAAGCAGGAAGGCAACTCCGAGAAAAAGTGCCAAGTTGTAGGTAAAGGCTACACGATGGGTTTGAGAACTGCCAACGACCTTTACGGTCAAGGAAATGCTGTCAATGCCGAAGCTTTGTACCGGCAACTAATCGCTCGCTATCCCAAAGAAGCGGATGCTTATTACAAGTTGGGAAGTATGCTGTCGGGGCAAGGTAAAATGAGCGATGCGATCGTTCTCTTCCAAAAAGCAATTGAAGTCAACCCGCAGCACGCCAAAGCTCACAACGATTTAGGCGTGGCGATGGCAAGTCAGGGGCAGTTGCCCGAGGCAATTGTTCAGTGGAGACAAGCCGTTAAAATTAACGATCGATATCCCGATGCTTTAAACAATTTAGGAGTCGGTTTGTACCAGCAAGGAGACAAGGAAAACCAAGCGGAGGCCGTAGCCAGCCTGACAAAAGCTAAGGAGTTATTTATCAAGCAAGGTAGAACTCAAGCGGCTAACAGAGTAGATAAAATTTTGGAGGAAATTAATTCGCAGTCGAGCGGTTCCTAAACTCAACCGCCGATCGCCCATTGAAAGAAAAAACATCTTTGGCGATCGGCGTTAATGGGGGTTCAGCGACGGTTAAACACCCCCAAAAACGAGAATCTAAAGCATTTCCTTCAAAACTTGTATAATCAAATCCCCATCCACTCGATCGCTCACAGCAGCCTCACCCAAGCGCACCGGCAACACAAACCGCACCTTGCCATCCTGCACCTTTTTATCTAGTTGCAAAGTATGCAAAATTTCCTCAACATCGACACCCGCCGGCAATTTGGCAGGTAAACCCGCTTTTTCAATCAAAGCAGACTGGCGGCGATCGCACTCAGCATCCCACATTCCCAACTCCACAGCCAACCGGCTTGATGCAGCCATGCCGATTGCCACTCCTTCCCCGTGATTGATCACCTTGTAATTGGTCAAACTTTCCACAGCATGACCGATGGTGTGTCCGTAATTCAAAATCGCCCGCAAACCCGATTCCTTCTCGTCTTTGCTGACCACCTCAGCCTTAGCTTGGCAAGACCTACTCAAAATTTCAGCCAACAAATCCGCCTTCACATAGCGCATTTGATCCAAACGCTTGCAATTCTCCAACTTCCCAAAAAGTTCAGCATCCCAAATCACCCCGTACTTGATGACTTCCGCCATCGCCGAACGAAACTCCCTCGCCGGCAGAGTTTTGAGTACATCCGGGTCAATTAACACCAAACGCGGCTGGTGAAAAGCCCCGATTAAATTCTTCCCTAAAGGATGATTTACCCCCGTTTTGCCGCCAATTGAAGCATCAACCATCGCCAGCAGCGAAGTCGGAACTTGCACGACATTAATTCCCCGCAGCCAAGTCGCCGCAGCAAAACCTGTCATATCGCCCACCACCCCGCCGCCCAAAGCCACCATTGTCGAGGAACGTTCTAAACGGTTTGCTAAAGCCGCACCGTAAATTTTCTGCACCGAATTTAAAGTTTTGTACTGTTCTCCCGGTGGTAAAATGCAGCTACTGACTTCCAGACCGGCCGATTCGAGGGCTGCTGTTGCTCTTTCGCCGTACTGCCGAAAAATCGACTGATTCGACACCAGCAGCACTTTTTTGCCCAAACTTAGATCGCCCATCAGACTGCCGAGTTCGTCTAAACCGCCCGATCGCACGCAAACATTGTAAGATTGTGGCCCCAAGTCAACTTTAATTATGGATTGCATATTTATCTAATTTAGATATTAGATTTTAGATTATAGTTCTTATAGGTCTTTTTATTGATTGTTTTGGAGAAATTGCAATGACTCTTAGCGGAGCAATAACTTATTTTGGGATTTTCGGCGGCATGATCGGCTTGGCGACAGTGCTGATGTTTGGTTTGCGGGCTGTGAAACTCATCTAATTCGCCTGCTTTGTGACTTGGAACTCAGAGATTGAAACCTCTGGTAAAAGTATTGATCGTCCGAAGTCTTTGCGCCCCAAAAATCTCTGATTAAACTAGGAGATTTTGCGCGCAAATGCTTCGGTCGATACAACCTGAGAGTTAAATTAGCTTAATGAGACTCTTGGCTGACTGACAATTCCTGGACGAACACTAATTAATCTAACCCCGAAGATACTTCTCGGCACAAAGCAACAGACCCGAAAAATCTTCTAAAATGAAACGAAAGTAAGGCTGGAAGTTGTTGCGAATCAAAAGAGCAAGACTCCGATACTCAAATATGTTACTAAATTTACCTAAACCTATTGGTTGCAACAAGTTATAGGTGAAAACTCTCACCCTGGCATCTGAATTAATTGGAATATCCAACTATGTTTGCCATAAAGCAATCGCTCAAATCAAATAATAACAAAGCGACGCTACAAAGAAGTCAAACCAGAGCAGGTACGGGGAGTAGTCGCCAGTTTATCCATCCTCAGCCACCGTCGCGTAAGTTCTGTTTAAATATCTGCACCTACTTACATAAGGTCACAATTATTGCAAAGCGGGCGTTTTAACAAACGCTCTGATAATATTTGCCGAGTAGTTAGCTACGATCGAGCTTCTTTAGAAATTTATCCCAGACAAGTAAATCCTGCTACTTGGGCAGCAATACAAAATAACTTAAGATTAGCTTAAAAAATTATGAATGCGATCGCCAACTTACCCGATTATCAAATCACAGAGCAATTATACACAGGTACGCGCACCCTTGTCTATCGAGGCATCCGTACCAGCGACCAACAACCCGTCGCCATCAAATTACTACGAAATGAATACCCAAACTTTAACGAACTCGTTCAATTCCGCAACCAATATACCATTGCCAAAAATCTCGACTTTCCTAGTATCGTCAAACCCTTAACCCTAGAATTATATGGCAATGGCTATGCCTTAGTCATGGAAGACTTTGGTGGAATTTCCTTATCTGACTATCTCCAAACAGCCACGGATGAAAATCCCCACTTTCAATATTTACCTTTAGCTGAATTTCTCAGAATATCTCTTAAAGTAACCGAGATTCTGCATTATTTATACCAAAATAGAGTCATACACAAAGACATAAAACCCGCTAATATTCTGATTGATCCCGCCACCAAAAAAATCCAATTAATTGATTTTAGTATTGCTTCTCTCCTACCAAGAGAAACCCAAGAGATTCAGAATACTAATGATTTAGAAGGCACCTTAGCCTATCTTTCTCCTGAACAAACTGGTCGAATGAATCGAGGCATAGATTATCGTAGTGACTTTTATTCTCTGGGAATGACATTTTATAAATTATTGACGGGAACATTACCATTTAAATCGGAAGATGCAATGGAATTGGTACATTGTCACCTCGCGAAACAGCCGATACCCATCCATCAAATTCATTCAGAAATTCCGCTAGTTTTGTCAGAAATTGTCAGTAAGCTGATCGCAAAAAATGCCGAAAATCGTTATCAGACTGCCTTGGGAATTAAGCACGATTTAGAAATCTGTCTAGCTCAACTACAAACTACAGGGACAATAGAACCTTTTGAAATAGGAAAGCGAGATATCAGCGATCGCTTCCTAATTCCAGAAAAACTCTACGGAAGAGAAGCCGAAGTCAATCAACTATTAAATTCCTTCGAGCGCGTCGCTAATGGCACAACAGAAATGATGCTAGTAGCGGGTTTTTCGGGCATTGGGAAAACCGCAGTAGTTAATGAAGTACATAAACCCATTGTCCGGCAACGCGGCTATTTTATTAAAGGGAAATACGACCAATTTCAACGGAATATTCCCTTTTCAGCATTCGTACAAGCTTTTTGCGATTTAATCGGGCAACTATTATCAGAATCCGAAGAACAATTGCAAACATGGAAAACCAATATTCTCGCAGCAGTGGGAGAAAACGGGCAAGTATTAATTGATGTAATTCCTGAGTTAGAAAACATCATCGGTAAACAGCCACCAGCCATAGAATTATCAGGAACAGCCGCCCAAAATCGCTTTAATTTATTATTTCAAAAATTTGTCAAAGTCTTTAGCAGTAAAGAACATCCCTTGGTGATGTTTTTAGATGACTGGCAATGGGCTGATTCTGCATCACTGAGTTTGCTCTCATTATTGAGGCAACAAGATACAGGATATCTATTGATATTAGGTGCTTACCGAGATAATGAAGTGTCACCAGTACATCCATTTATCTTAACCATAGATGAACTGCTCAAAACTGGGGCAACGGTAAATACGATTACATTACCACCGTTAAGAGAATCCGATATTAATCAATTGGTAGCAGATACGCTAAATAGCGAACTATCTCTTGCCCAGCCTTTGACAAAATTAGTCTATCAAAAAACCAAGGGAAATCCTTTCTTTGCAACTCAGTTTCTCAAAGCTTTACACGATGACAATTTAATTACCTTTAATTGGGATATCCAGCATTGGCAGTGCGATATTGCCCAAATCAAAGCCTTGGCAATTACTGATGATGTTGTTGAATTCATGGGGTTGCAATTGCAGAAATTACCAATCCCAACTCAAGATATCTTAAAGTTAGCTGCTTGTATTGGGGCGCAGTTCGATTTGCATACTTTGGCAATAGTTTCAGAACAATCGGAAACAGATACAGCCACTGTGTTATGGAGAGCATTGCAGGAGGCTTTGATTTTACCGATTAGTAATGTTTATAAGTTTTATCAGGTTGAAGGAAATAATAACTTCAGCCTAGAAAATAAAAATGCTAATAAACAAAATGCTAGATACAGATTTTTGCACGATCGCGTTCAACAAGCTGCCTATTCTCTGATCCCAAAAAACCAAAAACAGGCAACTCATCTCAAAATTGGTCAACTGCTCCAACAAAACTTATCAGAGATAGAAAAGGAAGAAAATCTATTTGATATTGTCGGGCATTTGAATGTAGGAAGTGGGTTAATTACTCAAGCTGAAGAACGAGAAGCCTTAGCGAGACTAAACTTAGCAGCCGGACAGAAAGCCAGAAATTCTACAGCCTATTCAGCCGCCAGAAGTTTTGTGCAAATAGGGATTGAATTGCTAACCCCAGACTGTTGGCAAACTCAGTATGAATTAACCCTCAATCTGTATGTATCTGCGGCGGAAACTGCCTACTTAAATGCTGATTTTGATAATATGGAAAAAATGGCCGATCTGGTTTTGCGATCGGCCAAAACAATACTAGATAAAGTAAAGATATTTGAGATTCAAATCAACGCACTGACAGCAAAGGCTCAGATATTAGAAGCGATCGCTGTAGGTAGAGTCGCTCTAGCACAATTGGGGGTTGAACTGCCCTCTGAACCTGATGAAGCTTTTACTAACACCGCGCTACAAACCCTTACCAAGCAACTCGAAGGCAAACAGATGGAGGAACTGATTCACCTGCCTATAATGAGCGAGCCTCGGACAATTGCATCAATTCAACTATTAACAATGTTGTTGGCGCCCATTGTACAAGCAAGTCCGGCCTTGCTGCCTGTGCTTGGCTGCACAATGGTGAGCCTATCACTTCAATTTGGAAATGCGCCCGCCTCAACCACGGGATATGTAACTTATGGTATGGTACTGTCTACTTTTTTGGGAGAGGTAGAAAGGGCGTATAGTTTTGGGCTAGTAGCTCTGAGCTTACTCGATCGGTTTAATGTACGTGAGTTTAAGTGTGTAACCTTAGTGTGGTTTGTGTGTTTTATTCAGCATCGTCGAGAAGCAATAAGGGCTACAATTCCAATGACCAAAGAGGCTTTTATAGCTGGCATGGAAAGCGGCGATTTCCTCAATGCTGGCTACAGCATATTCCATTATTTTTATGCTCAGTTCTTTGCTGGATTAGAGCTGGAGGATTGGGAACCAGAAAGCGAAAATTACTGTCTTGTCTTAGGGAGTATGAAGCAATATTCTGCTCTGGCTTATCTAAAGATGCAACAACAAACAGTGCAGAACTTGAGGTCAATTATTAATCAAGCGGATTTATTAAACGGCACTGCATACGATGAAGGTTTGATGATTCCTAAGTACCATCAGGATAATAATTTTTATGCGCTAGGTTTTGTTTATGCCTACAAATTAATGCTTGCCTATCTTTTTGGCAACTACACTAATGCCCTAGATTACATTGTCCAAGCTAACCGCTATTCGATCGCCACAGGAGCACAAGTTCATACTCCAGTTTTCCATTTCTATGCCGGGTTAACCTACTTGACATTTTACTGTACCCAGTTAGAAATTGAGCAAACTAACACTCTTGAGGAGGTAGAAACCCATCAAACTACACTGGCGGAATGGGCGCACCATGCACCGATGAATCACCAACATAAAGTTAACTTAGTAGAGGCAGAAAAATGCCGAGTTTTAGGCAAGAATTATGAAGCCGGAGATTTGTACGATCGCGCAATTGCCGGAGCCAAAGAAAACCAATATATCCAAGAAGAAGCGTTAGCTAATGAACTAGCAGCTAAATTTTATCTGGGCTGGGGCAAAGAAAAATTTGCTTCTGGATATATGCAGGAAGCATATTACTGTTACACCCGATGGGGTGCGAAGGCGAAAGTTGCTTATTTAGAACAACACTATCCCCAACTACTAGGGGCTATTCTCCAACCGACTAAACGAGCTATCATATCTGGGGGAACAATCTCTCCCACGCTGATGAGAAGCGTAACTAGCACCAGTAACAGCAACACCCAGAATTTATGGTTAGATTTTCCGGCGGTGATGAAAGCAGCACAAGCTATTTCACAGGAAATTGAATTAGAGAAACTATTAGCGACTTTGATGCAAATTGCGATCGCCCATGCCGGAGCGCAAACCGGAATTTTAGTGATTGATCAAGAGGCAAAATGGTTAGTAGTGGCGAAAGCGGATCAAAACCATACAGAAAAGAGGCATATTCCTTTAGCTGAATGTCAAGAATTACCCCAAAAGTTTATTTATTCTGTAGCCAGAAGTCAAACAACGGCGGTTTTTGATAACTTGAGTGCTTCCACTCAATTTGCAGGCGATGGCTATATCATCACCCAGCAGCCTAAATCAGCTTTATGTATTCCGATTAGCAAGCAGGGAAAATTAATCGCGATTTTGTATTTAGAAAATAATCTTACAGTGGGAGCGTTTACAAGCGAGCGCATCGAAACCCTCTCAATTCTTAGTGCTCAAGCCGCTATATCCATTGAAAACGCCCGTTTGTATAAACAAGTAGAAAACTACTCTCAAACCTTGGAAGCGGAAGTAGAGCGAAAAACAGAAGAGTTAAGCCAAAAAGCTTTTGATTTAGAGCAAACCTTGAAAAATTTACAACAAACCCAAGCACAATTAATTCAGAGTGAAAAAATGTCAGCCGTCGGTCAACTGGTAGCGGGGATAGCACACGAAATTAATAACCCAGTTACTTTTATTCATAGTAATCTTCAGCCCACAGAAAATTATATAAAAGCTTTGCTGAATTTGCTGGAACTTTATCAGCAAGAATATCCAAATAAAAGCTCAGCAATTAAAGCAAAGATTGAGGAAATTGAGTTAGCATTTATCACGGAAGATTTAACTAAGATCCTGCAATCCATGAAAGTCGGAAGCGAACGAATCAAACAAATTATCCTGAGTTTGCGTAATTTTTCTCGTTTAGACGAAGCAGAAATGAAATCTGTAGATTTACACGCCGGGCTTGAAAGCACTTTACTAATTTTACAAAACCGCTTCCAAGAAAGTGACAATCAACCAAAGGTACAAGTGATTAAAGAGTATGGCAGCCTTCCTCATGTCACCTGTTATGCGAGTGAGATGAATCAGGTATTTATCAGTATTATTAGTAATGCTCTTGATGCTCTCAAACAAGTTAGTAAAACTAATAAACATCCTTTTCTTAAGATTCAGACTGAAGTCATAGAAAAAGAGTTGGTAAGAATTGCGATCGCTGATAATGGTAGTGGGATTCCTACCGATATTCAAAAACGCATATTCGAGCCATTTTTTACAACTAAACCTGTGGGTAGTGGTACAGGTTTAGGTTTATCTGTAAGCTATGCTATTATCAAAAAACATGGGGGTAAATTAACCTGTGATTCGACCGTGAGCAGCGGGACAATTTTTGTAATTGAGATTCCGATAAACTATCTGGTATAACTTGAGCTAGAGAGGGACTCAAATATTGATGTCAAGAGGAAACTAGAAGGGGCTTAAAAAATAACCGGGATTTTCGTAATTGGGAAAGGGACGATCGCATCGGGGACACCGAGTGGTAAACAAAGGGTGAGTATCCAGCAATTCCAATTGTTCCTCTCACCTCCACAATCAAAAAATCTGGGTGAGAGTTCGTCGCTCGCAAAAATCACGATTAGAGATTCAAAACGCCTAGATTAATGCCGTACTTACCGCCGCCGTTTCTTCGCCTGTTGGTACGGATAGCAGTCAATCACACAATCTCTCATGTAACTCCCTTTGGAATCAGAGTCCATCAGTTCTAGATAGACATTATTCGGCACTTCAGAATATAGATAGGTTTTGCCACTATTGAAAACAACCTCCAGAGTAGAAGTTGTTTCGTCATAACCCACAGCTTTTATCATGCTAGATTCGACTGGTTGTAGTTTCATGATTTCCCGATAAGTGAGCGCACCTGAAAAAAAAGCATACCCAAATCCCGGACTTTTTAAAGAAGTCACGACTTTAAAGCCCGATCGCACCTGAATTTCCCCTAAAATAATTTCTACTCCCTCAATCCAAAATCTAAAATCTAAAATCTAAAATCGAAATGACTCATTCCACAGATATCGTCACCCTCGCCCGCTGGATGGCTGCCGACTTCAGCAACCAAGCCCAAGCCTTTGAAAACCCGCCATTCTTCGCCCACATCCGCGTTTGCATGAGGCCTTTGCCCGTCGAACTCCTCGATGGGATCAGCTTGTACCTAGAACAAGCCTACGATATTGAACTGAATGTACCGTACCGAGTCCGAGTTTTGAAATTAGTCCCCGTGGACGATCGAATCGACATCGAAAATTATGCCATAGAAAACGAAGAACAATTCTACGGCGCTTCCCGCGACCCGCAACGGCTGCAAGAAATCAAAAAAGCACAACTGACACTGCTTCCCGGCTGCACCTTTATTACGCAGTGGACGGGCCACAGCTTCAAAGGGTCTGTCGAACCCGGAAAAGGCTGCATGGTGGTCAGAAAGGGCAAAAAAACCTATCTAGACAGCGAATTCGAGATTGACCAAGACAAATTTATTAGCCACGATCGCGGACGTGACCCAGAAACCGACGCCCACGTCTGGGGAGCCCAGGCCGGCCCCTTTGAATTCACCCGCCGGGCCAGTTTCGCCGACGAAATTCAGGTTTAATCTAAAAAAACAGACTCCTTCCTGGGCCAACACGCTTGATTAAAGGTTCAGAATGCACCAATACCTGGTACATTAACCCAGTATTGGCAAGCAAGATTCACCGTTGATTTATGAAAGTCCTGGTTATTGGTGGCGATGGCTATTGCGGTTGGGCAACCGCACTCTACCTTTCTAACAAAGGTTACGAAGTTGGCATCCTCGACAGCTTCGTGCGGCGGCACTGGGATCTGGAACTGTGCAGCGACACCCTCACTCCCATCGCACCGATTCAGCAACGACTCCAGCGATGGCAAGATTTAACGGGCAAGTCGATCGACTTGTTCGTCGGTGACATCACCAACTACGATTTTCTCAGCAAAAGCATGAGAAAATTTGCACCAGAGGCGATCGTCCATTTCGGCGAACAGCGTTCGGCACCTTTCTCAATGATCGATCGCGAACACGCAGTCCTCACTCAAGTCAATAACGTCGTCGGGACACTCAACCTGCTGTACGCCATCCGCGAAGACTTCCCCGAGTGTCACCTAGTGAAATTGGGGACAATGGGTGAATACGGCACCCCGAATATTGACATTGAAGAAGGCTACATTACGATCGAACACAACGGCCGCAAGGATACACTACCCTATCCCAAACAACCAGGCAGTTTCTACCACCTGTCAAAAGTCCACGACTCCCACAACATCCATTTTGCTTGCAAAATCTGGGGTTTAAGAGCCACCGACTTAAATCAGGGCGTAGTCTACGGCGTGCTCACAGATGAAACCGGCATGGATGAACTGTTGATCAACCGTTTGGACTACGACGGAGTATTCGGGACAGCATTGAACAGATTTTGCATCCAAGCTGCGATCGGTCATCCTTTGACCGTTTACGGAACTGGCGGACAAACCCGCAGCTTCTTAGACATTCGGGATACCGTGCGGTGCGTGGAATTGGCGATCGCCAACCCCGCCGAAGCCGGACAATTCCGCGTCTTCAACCAATTCACCGAACAATTCAGCGTCGGCGACTTAGCCTCCTTGGTGCAAAAAGCAGGCATGGCAATGGGATTAAAAGTAGAAATCAACAACATCGAAAATCCCAGAGTCGAGAAAGAAGAACATTATTTCAATGCCAAAAACACCAATTTGCTAGACCTCGGTTTGCAACCGCACTATCTCTCAGATTCCCTGCTCGATTCTCTGCTGAATTTTGCTACAAAATATCAGCACCGTGTCGATAAAAACCAGATTTTGCCGAAGGTTTCTTGGAAGTAAGTTCTGGTATCTACCTGCGGGGTAAGAGATTTTTTAACGAACCGCGAAGGCGCGTTAGCGAAGCGGCGCGTAAGCGCTAGGGCGCGAAGTAAGAGAAAAGAAGGGAAGAGAAGAGAAATGTTTGCAAGTTCAGAAGGGATTTCGTTGTAGATTAATTTTTTCATATCTATCTTTTTGATCTTTTGTTTTGTGTCCTATGCGTCCTCTGCGCTTAATTGCCAAATGGCATAAGGTTTTTTGTGCGGGCTTTTGGGGAATAAAGCCGCACAAAGTCAAATTCTCGTTCTGTTGCTTTTGGTGGTTCTGCTGGGATTGTCAGCGAGGGCAGTTTGTGCTTATTATTTAATAGCGGAATGAGCTGCTGTAACGACAAGTGATCTATCTAAATTAGTGGCGAGTTAGCGAAGGCTTATCTGCCACTTAAAAAGCAAGATAAATTGCCGGAACAGCACAGGAAATTCACAGAATTAATTGCTTGACCGAAAGTGTGGGAAGGCTTTTAGGTGGGATAATTGTATCAATTGGCATTCAGGGAATTGGCATTTTATCCCAAAAACCTCTCGCTCGAAATAAGCGGTAGTGCAACAGAAAGAAGAAGTGTAGAAAATCAGCCGATCGCACGCCATGACTTACTCCCCGCGACACAGTGTATTTTGTTACCGATGACCTTGGCCCCTGGCTATGATTATCGGCTCCCTAAGTAACTTATTTTTATGAAAATTGCTCTTTTCACTGAAACATTTCTGCCGAAAATAGACGGCATTGTGACGCGCCTGATTCACACTGTAGATCACTTGCAGCGCGCAGGCGAACAAGTTCTGATATTTTCTCCAGATTACGGGATTAAAGAGTACAAAGGCGCCCGAGTTTACGGTGTGGAGGGTTTGCCTTTGCCGATGTACCCGGAATTAAAAATGGCACTTCCTTCTCCGGCTGTCGGTCGGCAATTAGAGCAGTTTAAACCGGATATTATTCACGTTGTCAATCCCGCTATTTTGGGATTGGGCGGTATATATTACGGCAAAAAGTTCAACATTCCGATTTTGGCTTCTTATCACACGCATTTGCCCAAATACTTGCACCACTACGGTTTCGGAGTCCTCGAACCTTTATTGTGGGAACTACTCAAAGGAGCGCACAACCAAGCAGAATTGAATCTGTGTACTTCTACAGCAATGGTGGAAGAACTCAGAAACCACGGCATCGATCGGGTAGATTTGTGGCAGCGGGGCGTAGATACTGAAATGTTTGTCCCGGAATTGGCAAGTCGAGAAATGCGATCGCGCCTTTCGGAAAATAACCCAGACAGTCCCCTGCTGCTGTACGTCGGTCGCCTCGGTGCAGAAAAAGAAATCGAACGGATCAAACCAGTCCTCGCAGCGATTCCCGATGCCCGCCTCGCCTTAGTGGGAGACGGCCCGCATCGGCAAACCCTTGAACAATATTTTGCCGGTACACCCACTAATTTTGTCGGCTACCTCAAGGGGCAAGAACTCGCAAGAGCTTACGCATCGGCCGACGCCTTCATTTTTCCCTCCCGCACCGAAACCCTGGGCTTAGTGCTCCTAGAAGCAATGGCTGCGGGGACGCCTGTAGTGGCGGCGCGCAGCGGCGGAATTCCCGATATCGTCACCGACGGTGTTAACGGATATTTATTTGACCCCGCCGACGAAGAAGGAGCACTCGCCGCCACCAAGCGTCTGTTTGCGAATCCCGAAGAACGGGAAACCTTGCGCCATAACGCTCGCCGAGAAGCCGAACGCTGGGGTTGGGCCGCCGCCACCGCACAACTCCAGCGGTACTATCAATCAGTGGTATTTGCCCAGTCTGTGCCCAGAGCAGCCTAAATGTGAGGATCTGTAGCACCTTTAAACTTCACCGCCAGCTTAGTTTCGCTGTTCGATCGTCAGTTGGTAGTGAAGAGGGATGTTTTCAAAGATTGATCAAACTTTTTTGCTGCATAAATTACCGTCGCTATCCTGCTGTTGCGTTTACCATTAAACTATGAGTAAGCTCTGTAGGAATGCCTTGCGCGCTGCTTTCATAGCGCCCTTTACCTGACCGGATACGGTCGCCGAGTGCGCTAAAACAGTCACACCGCGCGCTGGGGCCGAGCACAGAGCGTCAAATCCACACTGCACTCTCGATCGAACTAAAGCCTGTCACCTAATTTTCAGGCTAGCCGTTTTGCGAACTCAAGTTCAGCTTGAATTGACGAACCCTCATCAGTATCGAGGTTGTAAAAAAGATCGATCGAGCATACATAACAAGCAAACAGAAGTTGCGTGCGCCACTTTTGAACTCACGATTCATCAAAGCGACAAGCGAGTGCCGATGCGCTTGCAAACAAATTCAAGAGTTTGCACCGCCGTCGCATCTCGCGCCGATCGACCTGCGGTCAGTCTATCCCTCTGAGCAAGCAGTTAATCATGACATTCTCCAATACTGGTAGCGTTCTGGCTACACTGACTCAAGTCAATTTTATGGGGGCATTGACCTCCCGTGTTAAGAGCCTGCCAGTTCCTGAATTAGTGTGCCTGCTGGACTTTATCACGGCTGAATTTCAGCAATTTATCCGGGCGATGGACCTGATTAACAATGAAGCACTCGAAAGTCTCTTAGAGCAACTTTTAGATGCCTTCACTGTCAAAATTGGTCAAATTTTGCAAGCAGACCGGACAACAATTTTTTTGGTTGACTCCAACAAAAATCAACTGTGGCACAAAACACTCGATCCACTGACGGGCGAGGATGTAGAAGTGCGCTTGCCTATGGATGCAGGCATTTTAGGCTACGTAGCAACAACCGGAAAATCGATTAATGTCGCCGAAGCTCGATCGCACGAGTATTTTAATACCGAAGTAGACGAACCACCGGGCTACCAGATCGATACCATGCTCTGTATGCCAATTTTTAGCAGTAAGAGCCAAGAGGAACCCGTAGCGGTGGTCAGACTGTTAAATAAAGCTGGCAAAGTCTCCTTTAGCGAGGAAGACGAACAACAGTTCCAGGCTTTTGCAGATTCGATCGGGATTATTCTCGAAAGCTGTCAGTCTTTCTACGTCGTGGCCCGCAACCAGCGAGGGGTTGCCGCACTGTTGAGAGCCACCACGACTTTGGGTCAAAGTCTTGACTTGGAAACAACTTTGCGCTCTGTGATGGATCAAGCTCGCGACTTGATGCAAGCCGATCGCAGCACGCTATTTTTGTTAAATCGGGAAACCAACGAACTTTGGACAAAATTAGCTAAGGCTGACGGCACAACGATGATGGAAGTCCGCCTTCCGGCGAATAGGGGAATTGCTGGCTACGTGGCTTCGACTGGTCAACCTCTAAATATTACAGATGCTTACGACGATCCCCGCTTTGACCCCTCTACAGACCAGCAAACGGGATACCGCACTCGGACTGTCTTGTGTATGCCAGTGCATAACGCTAAAGGTGAGCTGATCGGGGTAACTCAGCTAATTAATAAGAACCAAGGTACTTTCACCCCTTCCGACGAAGAGTTTTTGCGAGCGTTTAATTCCCAAGCGGGAATGGCGTTGCAAAATTCTCAACTGTTTCAGAACGTGATGGTGGAAAAGCAGTATCAAAAAGATATGCTGCAAAGTCTTTCTGATGCAGTGATTTCCACGGATTTGAAGGGGCGAGTTGTGACTATCAATGAAGCAGCCCTAGAATTGTTGGGCTGTCCGGTAAATCAAGCTAAAAGCAAACACAATCCCCAGATTTGGGAAGATAAACTGGTGAATCGCTATGTTTGGGAAGTTGTGCCGATCGACAATTTGCAATTTCGACTAGAAGACAGTCTCAAAAATGCTGCCCGACATTACGTTCCCGAACAAAGTTTAACTGTGGGACTGTTGGTAGAAAAAACACTTAATTCCCAACAACAAAAAGAAGAAGAAGAAAGTTATATTTTGGCTGTGCCCGATCGCGCTGAGCCTACTTTATATTACGCTTGGGGCGAAAACCGCGCGTGGACTGAGGAAGTAGCGCTGGCAGAATTAGCTAATGCCCAATCTCTATTTGCCCTGCGAAATTCTGCCCTGTATCACCCTTATTGCCCGCTGCCCATCCCCGCCTCTCGAATTAAAGTAATTGAACGCAGTTTGAATTTGACGGTCAACCCGCTGCTAAATCCAGAGGGCGGAGTGCGCGGCGGTTTAGTGGTACTCGAAGACATCAGCCGCGAAAAGCGGATGAAAAATACGATGTACCGCTACCTGACTCCTGGAGTCGTAGATAAAGTGATGGCCTTGGGCGAAGGCGCCTTGATGGTGGGCGAACGCAAAGAAGTGACTATTTTATTTTCCGACATTCGCGGCTATACCACGCTGACCGAAAATTTGGGAGCGTCCGATGTGGTATCTCTGCTGAACGAATATTTTGAGACGATGGTGGAGGCCGTTATCCACTACGAAGGCATTTTAGACAAGTTTATCGGCGATGCTTTAATGGCAGTTTTCGGCGCACCCCTGCCGCTGAATCCCCCGGAAAGTCACGGTTGGATGGCGGTGCAGTCGGCTTTAGATATGCGCCGGCGTTTGAAAGAGTTTAATGATTCTCGCCCCGGTGCAGATCCATTTCGCTTCGGAATCGGGATTAGTTCTGGAGAAGTGGTTTCGGGAAATATTGGTTCCCAAAAGCGCATGGATTACACGGTAATCGGGGATGCGGTGAATTTGAGTTCGCGATTGGAACAGCTTACAAAGGAGTACGGATGCGATATAATTTTGAGCGAATTTACATACAGTTTGTGTCGCGAAGGAATTTGGGTGCGAGAGTTAGACAAGGTGCGGGTTAAGGGCAAAAATCAGCCAGTTGGTATTTACGAGTTGCTGCAAAATAGTTCTGAACCAATTGATGGGGAAACCCTTCGGTTTTTGGAACTTTACAGTAACGGTAGGGATGCTTATATTGCTAGAAACTTTCAGAAAGCTATTAGTTATTTTGAAGCGGCTTTAGCAATGCGACCCAGCGATCGACCTGTGGAAGTTCACCTCGATCGATCCCTGAGCTATTTGGAAGTACCCCCGCCCGATGATTGGGACGGTGTGCATAGGATGACAACCAAGTAGTAGCTCATATTACATCCGAGTGCTCAAAAGTAAAAAGATTTGATAAAGATTTTAAATCTTCCTTATGACAGAGTTAACAAGTGTAAAAATGTGAAATGATAAATCGGATGGCATATTAAAGTTAGTATTTATTTCCAGGCTAACAATTAAATGAGTTATTTATCTGTTCCGAATGCCACAAAAGCCGATCGCATTCTGGTGGTAGACGACGCACCAGATAATGTTTTGTTGGTTCAGACAATCCTAGAAGAAGAAGGTTACGAAATTAGCACGGCGGAAAACGGCTTTTCTGCCTTGAGTCAAATTGACAAGTCAGCCCCGGATTTGGTACTGCTAGACGTGATGATGCCGGGAATGGATGGTTACGAAGTCACTAAACGAATCCGAGAAAATAAGGAATTGCCGTTTATGCCGATTTTGCTGATCACTGCTCACGACAGTGCGAGCGTAGTGCAGGGATTGGACATGGGAGCAGACGATTTCATCCGCAAACCAGTAGAAATGGATGAACTGCTGGCGAGGGTTCGATCGCTCCTGCGACTAAAACACAGCGTAGACGAGCGCAATTCGATCGCCCTCCAGCGCGAAGATTTTGTCTCCCGACTCGCTCACGACTTGCGGACGCCCCTCGTAGCAGCCGATCGAATGCTAACTTTAATGCAGCAGGGAGCTTTGGGAGAAATTTCCCTTCCCATGCGCGACGCTTTCGGGACGATGGTTCGCAGCAACAAAAACCTGATCGCGCTCGTAAATATGCTGCTGGAAGTCTACCGCTACGAAGCAGGCGCCAAATCCCTAAGTTTCGCTGCCGTGGATTTGCGCCAGCTTATTACTGAGGTAGCTGAAGAACTAGCTCCCCTAGCCGATGCTAAAGGTTTGTCGATAAATTTAGACTTGACAGAAAGTGCAGAAAGTGCACCGATTGCGAAGTATCCGGGCGATCGTCTGGAACTCCACCGCTTGCTAACAAATCTCATCGGAAATGCGATTAAATTCACCGACAAGGGCTCAATAGATGTCAGCTTAAAAGCTGCCAATTCACCTGCTTATACGAGCTTCAAAAACCAACCGCTGGCATGGGTAATAATAGAAATAAAAGACACTGGTGCCGGTATTTCTCCCACCGAAAAAGCAAAGTTATTTGAAAGGTTTGGTTCGGGAACTCACAAGAGATCCGCTACAGGTTTGGGACTACACCTCTGTCGGCAAATTGTCGAAGCTCACCGCGGGACGATCGAGGTAAAATCAGATTTGGGCAAAGGCAGTTTGTTTACTATTCGCTTGCCTTGTTAGAGGGGTATAAATAACTCTAACTTTCGGGTGCTAAATGCCCAAATTAGTACAGAAAAACTCTCATTGTAGGGTGCAAAGTGCGTACCTAATAGAATTAGGGTTAATTTACGCGATGTAATATAATTACTTGGCAACCGAATTTATGGCAATATGTCTAACTGTCCAGTGTGCGGTGCTGAATACATAGAAGAAAAAGCAGAGTTTTGCTCGATTTGCGGCTGGGATTTGACTCCCTACCCGCAACGTGCTAAGCCTTCCAAAACTTATTTAAAAAAAGAACAAGTTAGATTGCAGTGGGCCAAACAAATGTGGGAATTGGCTCGCAATCAACAAAATTGGTCAGCTAAATTTGATGAGTTGCAGAGCGAATTTCAGGAAGGTGCGATCGCCCGCACGTACATTCAATCTCAGTTAGAATGGGTTCTGTACCGCCTCGAACAACTAAACCCCGAATTGATTGTCAGCACTCTACTGCGACTAGAAGACAAAATAGCCGCCATACCTGACCAAACTCCCGCTATCTCGGAAGTGGGGATGGACTACCGCCAACTGACAAAGCTATTAGAAACCGGAAAATGGCGCAAAGCTGATGAACACACTTGGGAAATCTTGCTGCAAATCGCTGTCAGGCAAGACGAAGGCTGGCTGAGTGCAGCCGATATTGACAGTTTTCCTCTTACAGACCTTCGCACGATCGACCAACTTTGGCAACAATACAGCAGCGGGCGGTTCGGGTTAAGCGTGCAGCAGCAGATTTGGGAAAGTACCGAGGCAAATTATACTGAATTTTGCGATCGAGTCGGCTGGCGAGTCAAGGAAAATTGGAAATATTACAGCGAGCTCTCCTTCAACGAAGATGCTCCCCCCGGACATCTCCCCGTCACCGCATGGAGACAGCGCGCCTGTTACGGTGCTGGTAAACTCACGGCAGCAGAAAACTTTGCCCGCATCGCTGCGAAATTGGTAGCGTGCGATCGCTAATCATCGAAAATAAAAAATTCAAAATCGACATTAACTGCTATAATCAAAACGGTTTAGCAACTGGGGCTGTGGCTCAGATGGATAGAGCAAGCGCCTCCTGAAGCATCGGGCACCCTGCGAGGAAACTCTGGGAGTGAATGTGGTCAAATTTGGTGAAACCTAAAGAGTTCGTGGATTCCTATAACTCTAAGGCAATACCAAGCCAAGCCTGAGTTCAGGGCGATTAAACAATCGCCTATATTGAAATCAGGAAGGTTTAGAGACTAGACGGTCACCACCTAAAAGCTGCAAGCATATGGTGAAGGTATAGTCCAGAGAGTGGGGAAACTCACACAAATCTGAAGCGCTAGGTCGCCGGTTCGAACCCGGCCAGTCCCGTTAAAAATCAAGAAAAATTAACAGCAGGAGGGGTAAGCCTAAGTTTTGCCCCTCTTTTTTGCATATCCGCTAACGAATTCGCCCACAGACGAATACTTGCTTGAAGATGAGGACTTACGCAGAACATCTATAGAATCCATCTGAAATCTAAAATCTAAAATCTAAAATCACCTGTTTAAGCCCCACCACAAGCGTAGAGTCAATCTAAAATCTAAAATCTAAAATCTAAAATCTATGATCCCCCGACCCTTTTTTTAATTTTAATTTTTAATTCCTGTTAGTGGGCTATACGTGCGGTATTTTTTGTTATGGTTCCTTTGTGAGTTACATAAAATTTTTATAGGTTTAGATGTGGTTAAGAATCAACTCAAACACGCAGCGTTACAAGCGTTTGAACACTTCACGCAGTTTTTGGTTCCTAGTAGGGCTTTTGACGGCGTGCTGGTTTGGCTATCAGCAGGTTAAGAGCGAATTTCAGAGACCCCAAGCTTTGTTAGTTCTAGGTGGGGCTACGGAGCGAGAGGTGTTTGCCGCCAAATTTGCTCGGGCTCATCCTGAATTGCCGATTTGGGTGTCGTCTGGGAGCAATCCGGAGTTCGCGGAATGGGTATTTTCAGAAGCGGGAATTGAGTCCGATCGCCTGCACTTAGACTACAGAGCGGTGGACACGGTAACAAATTTTACCACCCTGGTAGATGAATTGAAAGCTCAAGGGATTGAGAGCGTGTATCTGATCACTTCTGACGATCATATGCGGCGAGCTCAGATTATCGGCGAAATCGTACTCGGCAGTCGAGGCATTAGTTTTAAGCCTGTGGCAGTTCCGTCTGGGCGAACCCCCGAACCGGTGGAAAAAGCTGTTCGCGACGGTGCTAGGGCTATTCTTTGGCTGACAACCGGTTATACGGGTGCTGACTTCAGCCAAGCCAGAATTGAATAAACAAAGGAAAGCATTGAGCAAGTTTTAAATTTTTTCCCATTCCCTCTGGTTTTAAAACTTGTCTTCTATAGCGATTTAAGGCATCGGGAAGACGCTGATAACAAATGGGTAAAAGGAGAGAAGAGAAAAGAAGGAGTAGTTTAAAATTAGTAGATGAACTTCAAAAGCTAAAGTTAATGACCGACCAAATTCTGCCACAAGTTCTAGAGCAAATTTTGAGTGACAGCAAAACGCCGGATGCTGTTTTTTCGGCTTTGGTGCCGGCTTTAGGGGAGGTGTTAAATTGCGATCGGGTCTTTCTCTACCTCCGCAATCCTGAAACGCAAATGGGCAGAGTACCTTACTGCTGGCGTCACAACTCGAACATTCCAGAGGTTTGGGACGCAGAATGGAAAAAAGAACCGGAATCTTTAGGGGAAGAAGACCCTTTGTTTGCAGCAGCTTTGCGAACTGAACCTTCGATTTTTGTTGAGGATGTTGAAACAGCAAATCCTGAAGTTGTCAACAAAGATTTTGAGGCAAAAGAGTTCGGACATCGAGCTTTGATTCACGCTCACCTTTGTGCTGACGGCTTATTGTGGGGGGTTTTGCAGCCTTGTAGGTTCGATCGCCCCAGAGTTTGGACTGACTTCGATCGCCAAGTTATCGCAGCAGTTACAGAAAAAATTTCGCCTTTAGCTGTCGCTTATGTCACCGCCTCAGCATCAAAAGATGAGCGATAAAAATCAATAATTTACCTGTAGGGAGCGCGTGGGCAATGAATGAATGTCCACTTCAGACTAAAACCGCATCTAGATCGCGGTTTTAGCCGAATCTCAATACCCTTCCCGGGGGACGAAACACCGTTTCCGCTTCCCCCCTTTTTTAGTTAGGGGGGATCGATGCGCTAATTTTCACCGAAAAGTCTGGTACTAAATTTGAGCGGATTGTTGTCACCAATGGTGAGGTGTGCATCGCCCTAGGGATAGACTTGGTGCACAATTCTTGTTTAAAAAACGCCCCAATTTTGAATGCCCCGACTGCTGAAAATCCCTTGAGCCCGACTAATATCATCCTCAGCGCCATCTACTACCACCAAATAATCGCCGGCCCGCAGGCGATCGGTGTAAATTCTAGCTGTTTCTTCGGGAATTCCCAAGTCAGTGAATGCCTTCACCACTCCACCGAAAGCCGCTGCCGAGACGCCAGTGCTTGCTACGCTAGCCAACAGTGAGGCGCCCAAAGTGCCCGCTGCAATCATCGGCCCGATTCCGGGAATAGCTAAACTTCCGAGACCCACTAGCACGGTGGCTAAAGCACTATTTGTCAGAGTGTCTGCTACCACTCCTGCTCCTGTGTCTAGATTTTTATCGCCCACCTGAGCGATCGTTTCAGTCTCGCCTACAGACTCGCCTGCATCCCTAGCAACAACCGAAACTTTATCCATTGGAAACCCGGAAGATTTCAATTCTGTCAGAGCTTGCTCCGCATCTTCGCGGTTAGAAAACAATCCCAACGCGCGGGTTTGATTGCTTGTTACCATATCTTTCTTCTTATCTCCTATCAAAGGAAAGTCAAATTCAAGCCTAATTATTGCGCTTGTTTTCAATCACTTATATTGATATTTTTCGATGTTTATCTTCAGCATTCATCTATCTGTAGATATAACCTGAAAAACAGCAACAAAAGTTATAAAATCAGCGACCCAAATCGTGCATGGCATTAATCTCGATCGCACATCTTTGAGTCAGCGCTTGCAACTCCTCGCGATCCGAGGAACCGGGCGCTTCAATTAGCTTGCCAATTCGCACCGTCAGCGGCACCGGACGCGGCACTGCCGAACCTTTCGACGAAATCGCGTGAGTTCCCCACAAACTAACAGGTAACAGCGGCGCTTTTGCCTTAGCAGCTATCAGCGCAGCACCTAATTTCGGTTCAGTAATTCTGCCGTCTGGGGTGCGAGTTCCCTGCAAAAATACACCCGTCGCCCAGCCATTTTCCAAAGAATTGATCGCCGAGCGAATAGCACTGCGATCGGCACTTTCCCGCTTGACTGGGTAAGCACCGTAAAGCGTAATTGCCTGTTTCAAAATAGGAACTTTAAATAACTCTTCCTTTGCCATAAATGCGACAGGCCGCCTCATGCAATTCGACAAAATCGGCGGGTCAAAATCGCTGGCGTGATTGCTGACTACTACCACAGGCCCTTCTGTCGGAACATTTTCTGCACCGTAGATGCGGCCTCGAAAGTACAGGTGCAGCATCGGGCTGACAATGGACCATTTGAATAAATAGTAGAGAAGTAAACTTTCGACGGGTTCGCGACTTTTGCTCACAGAAAAACCTTAAGTTTTAAATTACATCGAATATTAGCCTATCAGTTCAGCAATGACAAATGAATAGTATTTTGAGGTTTGTAGGGTTGCGGGCGGTTGGAAACCGCGGCTACACACACAAAACCCACCTACGTGGGTTAAAGAAGAAGTCCGCCGGCGCGGACGCAAGCTTGTGTAGCGCCAGACTTCAGTCTGGTGGACTATTTCACTGAATGTCGGAGGTTTGCAAAGGCTCAATTTCCGGCCAGCATAGCTTTCTGTCCTCCCGAAGAAGTCGCATAGCCCAAGAAATCCTTAACTGCTTGGCTAGGAGGATTTTTGTAGGCGTAGTACAACTGCCGCTTGTAAGGATAGTTACCCGCATCCGGCGTCGCACCGTTGACTGGAACAACGCGCACCGCTTTCTGATTGGCTACTTGAGCGAATGTGGCCTAACCAATGCTGTTCTTGCCTAAGACTTGCAGCAGGGGAGTTGTTGCATTTCGGAGCGTGGTAATATTTGGCGCCGTGCCAAACTCGCTACCTCCGAGCACTTGTTCTTTAAACGTTTGGTGAGTGCAGCTAACTGCCGGTCTGTTAATTACTTTCTTTAATCTGGGTTGCCGTGCCGCCGACTTTCGACGAGTCTTGAGTATTTTCCTTGAAGATTATCTTGAACTTGAGCGGAGGAACTTATACCCTTACGGTGTCAGAAACCAATACCACAAAATCTGCTTATGGGGCTCAGTTGCGCCTCTATGACGTGCATATCGCCAAGATGTTTGAGGTGACATATTCGGACTGTCAGGAGATACCCAACGCTGGCGGTAGAACTTGGTATTACCGCGCCGGAAATGGTAAAATTTACATGGGGCAATTCAGAATCAACTGTCAGTTGGCTAGCGATATTGCTAATACTTATGGTTTAGGGAAACCAGAGCGTAATGCGAGTAGAAATCCTTTCTCTTAGCAATATAGTGGCAGAAATTTACGAGAAACTCGTAGAATATTTTGAAAATGGAGCGCGTTTAGTTTGGGTGATTCATCCTAAAGAACAGTATGTGTTGGTGTATCGATCGTCCCAAGATCCCGATCGCCTGCTCAAGTCTGCTGATTCCCTAGATGGCGAAGAAATCGTCCCCCGCTTTACTCTTCCGATTGCGGAGTTATTTCAAAAACTGGCTTTTTAATGAAAGTGCGATCGGACTCTGGAAAATTGCGAGTATTATTAATAATTTAACTTAGGCAGTTAGTAAGACAGAATCCAAAAATTGCGGCGAATCAGATATTAATATAAAGATAACTTCTAGCAAGACTCCGGACAGTTTTTGGAACGATACTACAAGCTTACGCGGGGCAAGGATCATAAAAAAGTCGAATTAGTCGAATTAAATGTAAGTCAGGCGTGGATCTGACATTGATTTAATTATTCATAGTGGCTCAAAGTCAAGCGAGCATAAGCCATTGGGCCCTATAAAAACTGTCCGGACTATTGTTCTAGGAGGCGATAAGCATGACAAACATATCTAACGAAAAAATAGCTATCATCCGTACAGAAAGAGGACGGAAGCTCGCAGGTACGCGCATCACTATCTACGACATCATGGACTATGTGACGGCTCAATATCCGCCTAAGTTTATCAGGGGATTATTTGAGCTTACAGAGGAACAAATTAACGCAGCTTTAGCTTATATTGAAGATAGGCTGTAAATATCCTCTAGCTTTTAAGTGACAAATGAAAGTTACAAAACAATTATTACTAACAAGTTTGGGGTTTGTTACTTTGAGTTGGGGAGCAGTAACCCAAATTCAGGGTATACCAGGGGCGATCGCTCAAACACAAGTTCCCATGAGATTGCAACACGCGGAAGGAACTTATACCCTTACGGTGTCAGAAACCAATACCACAAAATCTGCTTATGGGGGTCAATTGCGCCTCTATGACGTGCATATCGCCAAGATGTTTGAGGTGACATATTCGGATTGTCGGGAGATACCCAACGCTGGCGGTAGAACTTGGTATTACCGCGCCGGAAATGGTAAAATTGATATGGGGCAATTCAGAATCAACTGTCAGTTGGCTAGCGATATTGCTAATACTTACGGTTTAGGGAAACCAGAGCGTACTGCGATCGAATATTCTCAGGGGGAGGCTGGGCGGCCAATATCGAGGACTCGTTCTATTCCAATTTTAGATATTACTGGTAATAAAATTCAGCGGTGGACGAATTTTGTGCAAGGGTTTCGCCCTCAGTCTGCTAATTCTGAAGCTGGTAATTCGCGATCAAGTATTTCTTTTCCAGTTCGTGAAATTCTTTCGCAGATTGAAGGTAAGACGAGAGTACCAATTTTTCTCCCCAGTCAGCTTCCCTTCTCCGAAAAAATTTACTTGAAAAACCAAGTAGAAACAAATGGCTATAGTGTTGAAATGGGCCACATACCTAATTGCAGCAGTACGCCTTGCTATATCGGGAGTATCTCAGCAGAAAGAGGTGGAGAACCAGCCCAAGCACCGCCTAGAGGATTTAGGAGTGAATTCAAAACCATTCAATTAGCTGGCAGAACACAAGGAGTTTTTTATAATGGCTGCGGTGCTTACTGCACGGCTTTAGTTGAATGGCAGTATCAAGGAGTTTTGTATCGAGTAACGATGAAGAATGGGCGAGAGGAAACGCTCGTTCAAATAGCCAATTCTGCAATTGAAGCTGGGCCTCGCTAGTTAAATGTGGGGATAACAGTGCGTCAGGGCAAGTCCTGTTCTCAAATTGGAGATTGATTTTACCTGACGCAGCCTATAATTGCTATCTAGATAGAAAGCATATCACTTCTAAACTTTTAAGCCGGAAAGTTCGCCTGCAAAACATTGTTTTTAATTTTTTGCTCCAATTCATTGACAACAGACATTACACTATGTTCTGGCTCGCTTAAAATAGATTTTTTGATGTCATGTAAAGAGTTGACTAAATCTTCACGCAAACGGGGCTTGTCTTGTTGAACTCCTTGAGTATAATCCCAATAATCCCAAGCGATTAAAGTTATGGCCAGGGTAGGCTCAATCATACTTCCTAGTTGCGAAGAAATAGCAGCTACAGCTTTACTACCTGCTTTAGCAGCAATTGTAGCCGTAATTTTAGCAGTTCCAGCAGCCCCTACAAATCTTACTAAAGATACTTCCTTTCCTCGTTCATTTTCTAACCTAAAATTTATACCTTCTAAATATTTATCCCAGTCGGCTTGGGGAATTTTATACATTTTTGGTACATCATCAAACTCCTTAGATACTTGTTCAATATAAAAATTAGCTGTCTCAATTACTATTGTATGAAATTTCATTTCTGCTGAGTTTGCTTGCAATACTCTCCTAGCAAACTCTCTTTGAATGTTGTCATTTATGCTTTTGGCAATCTTTTCATTGACTATACTCGTATTAAACCCATTCATAACATTCTCGCCTATATATTGAAAAAGAACACCAAATTCTTGCTGCTTCTGATTAAAGTAATTAAAATACCAATTTAAAAAATCTGTATCAATTCGATTAATTAATTGTTCCTCCCACCGATTTAATTCATTGTTAGCATATTTTTTCGCACTTTGATTCGCCGTGTTCAAAGCGTTTTTGAAAGCTTCTTCTCTTCCACCAAAGGCGACTAGAGATTGAGTAACTTCTATGGAGGGAGGAGAGGTTAATTCTGCCGCTAAAGCCTGACTCATAACTAATCGTCCCAGTAACGGAATTAATACAATTAGAATTATAATCGACCAAATAATGATACTAACTATCTTAGAAATTTTTACAATCCGCGGTTTTTGAGTAGTTTCTTCACTAAGCTGAGATTCACCAGATTCTTTAGCCTTCAACTCAATGGGAACTAATTCTTGATCGCCCAAGATATCAGTTAATTTTTGGTCGAGCTTTTTGGCGATGAAGTGACGACCATAAGGTATTTCATTTGAACTACAAATCAAGTGGTTATTTTGATCTAAAAATACCTGTCCTATAATTTTTCCTTCGGGATGCTTTTGGCAAATAATTGCTCCTTTTTTTACATTAGGAGTCCCAGGGCGATCGCTCTGGAAATAATTTATAGCTTCCTCAAAGGTGATCCCCTCTAAAACTTCAGGTATCCCCAGAATGCGTGGCAAACATTTATTAAATTCGCCCACGATCCGCTGCACATCCCCAGAAGTGAGTTTGTGATCTTCTTGAGAGGTGTCTTTGGCAAACCAGTTAAACCGTGTCATATTTCCTCCAGAGCCTTTGATAACTTATAAATTTATACTAGATTCCTTGTATCTCTAATTATTTTACTCGGAAACTATATTTTTTGAGATCAATAAAAGTGTTATTTAGTGTACAGTTACATTTTTAAAACACTTTTCACTAAGAATAAAAAGTGTTATTTAGTTTCACAGGTGTCAGAAAGTGTGATATAGTGTGATTGTCAAAAATAAACCAACTTTTAGCTATGGATATCCAAGAGGTTTTACAATGGACTGACGAGCAAGTATTTGTGAAGACGGGAAAACATATTGATTCATTGCAAAGCTCTATATTAAAAGAAGTTTGGGAGGGGGAGAAATATCATAAAATAGCTAAAAAGTGCAATCGGAGTGAAGATCATATTAAACAAGTTTCTAGAAAATTATGGAAGATGCTTTCTGACGTATTGGGAGAAGATATTAAACAATCTAATGTTCGATCTATTTTAGAAACACAAGCATTGTCTAATATTTACAACAATAATGGTTCACAGATTGTTGGTTACATTAATAGTCATATCAATATCTGTGGAGAAAAACGGCAAGGTGCAGAAGAGGCCAAGCAGCGATCGCCCTCTGCCCCTGACTCTCCCCAAAATAATGCCCGATCGCCCATAATCGATTTAACAGACGCACCCGAACTCCCTTACTTTTACGATCGCACCTCAGAACTCTCCACCCTCAAACAATGGATTTTGCAAGCCCACACCCGCTTGATTACCATCTACGGCTTAAGCGGAATTGGCAAAAGCGCGATCGCCCTCAAACTCATCGAACAAACTCAAACCCAATTTGATTATATTATTTGGTTAAGCCTCGCTGACACACCCACACTTTCAACCCTCAAAACCGAACTCAAGCAATTTTTTGGGCGATCGCCACAACCCTCATTACCCACAGTCATCGATTATTTTCGATATTCTCGCTGTTTAGTAATCCTTGATGACGTACAAAATATTTTTAAAAGCAGTCAATTAGCCGGTCAATATTTAGCCGGCTATGAAGATTATGGCAAATTTTTCAAACAAATTGCCACATCCTCTCATCAAAGTTGTTTAATCCTCCTCTGTTGGGAAAAACCAAGAGAAATTACTGCTTTAGAAGCAGTAAACCTCTCGACGCAAACCTTAAACCTCAAAGGGTTAGGAGAACAAGCAGCAGAAATTCTCAGAGAAAAAGAATTAGCAGATGAGGAAAAATGGTCAGACTTGATCGACCTTTATCAAGGACATCCTTCCTGGCTAAATATCATCGCTGCTACAATTTTGGAATTATTTAACGGTAGCGTTTCCCTATTTTTAGCAGATGGAACAGCAGATTTATTTTTAGGTGAGTTAGAACCCTTTTTAGAATCTCATCTAGAGCGTTTATCAGACTCAGAAAAAAAGGCGTTATACTCGTTAGCCAGTCAAAATGAAGCTGTAGATATTTCACGACAACCTGCTGATACTGAATTATCCCAATCAGAATTTTGGCAAGCCATACAATCCTTAGCCCGACGCGGCTTAGTGGAAAAAATGTTAGTAGGAGCGCGATCGATGTTTTTTCTCAATCCCGTATTCAAAGCATACATTCAGTGCAACTTAAATATTCTATAACCTATCGGTAATTTCACCCGATAGTAAAGCAATTAAACCACAGAATTACTCTTTTCTATTCTACATCGATCGCATAAAAGCATTCACCGCATCATATTGGTCGGCCATCCGCGAATAAAACTCGATCGATCGCAAATCCAACTCCGGCAACAATTCGCTCTTACTGACCAACTCATATCCCGTAGAGCGCAAACAATGAACCGAAATTACCCCATCATCCCAAAACCAAACCTCCTGCACACCCACCCGACGATAGATTTCCAGCGTATCAATTCCACCACTCGTCACTGTTATTTCGATCGCCAAATCTGGAACTGACTTGCGCGTACCCAAACAATAAGACTCATCTGGTTCCTTCCGTGCGCCCAATTCCTTCATCCCGATGGTTGTACTACCACGCGCATAAAAACGAATGTCTTTCGTCCGCATATACATTTCTAAAAGCTGATCTAAAGTGTTTGTAGACTCTTCATGTTCCTCAGAAAAAGAACCCATAATTTCTAAACACCCATCCAAATAAGGAATGAAAATTTAATAACATCAGCGATGTATAATAAATAAATGAGTGAATATGAAGAGGTTTATGTTTCGGTAGAGATGTCAAATATTATACCTACTTGGTTCTTCTTATGTCGCCCAGGATTTTTTGATTTAAATCATTTCTTACTAACTTAATTTATGTGTTACTCAGACGAAATTACTGATTTAATGCGAAAACATCACCAGTCTTTATCTGAAAAAGATCAAAGAAAATATGCAGCGATAGAAGCCGTAAAACTTGGTCGTGGTGGAATTATTTACATAGCCCGAGTTTTGGGAGTAGACAGGAATACAATAGCCAAGGGAATTAAGGAATTAAAAACTGAATCAAACACTACTTTAAATCAACACAGAATTCGCCGACGTGGAGGAGGAAGAAAAACTAGGGAGTCGGAGATACCTGATTTAAATGAGCGTTTTTTAGAAGTCTTAAAAAACCACACAGCCGGAGATCCAATGTCGGAAAAAATTAAATGGACAAATCTTACCCAGCAACAAATAGTTGAAGGTCTGAAGGCTCAGGAAACAATAGTCAGTACAACAGTTGTTAAAAAACTGTTAAAAAAACATGGATATGTGAAACGTCAAGCTCAAAAAAAACAAACAACCGGAGTAACAAAGAATCGTAATGAACAATTTGAAAATCTGGCACGAATTACGGCAGAGTATGAGTTACAGGGAAATCCAATTGTTAGTATGGACACGAAAAAGAAGGAATTTATTGGAAATCTATATCGAGCCGGAAGTCTATATACTACGGAAGCTATTACGACATTTGACCATGATTTTTGGAGTTTGGCTGACGGAAAAGTAGTACCTCATGGAATTTATGATCTACAACATAACCGAGGATATTTAAACCTGGGAATCAGTAAAGACACGAGTGAATTTGCTTGTGAATCGATAAAATTATGGTGGGTTAATTACGGAAATTTTATCTACCCTCAAGCCGATTCAATTTTGATAAAATGCGATGGCGGTGGCAGTAATAATTCCAATCATCATATCTTTAAATCGGATTTACAAAAATTAGTTGACGAGCTAGGAATAGAAATTAGGATCGCACACTATCCTCCCTATACATCGAAGTATAATCCGATTGAACATCGTTTGTTTCCTCACGTAACCAGAGCCTGTCAAGGAGTAATTTTTACCAGTATTGAGTTAGTGAAAAAACTCATGGCAAAAACTCATACTAAAACCGGGCTTTCTGTGGTAGTAAATGTGAGCGATAAAATTTATGAAACTGGTCGAAAAGTAGCTAAGGGATTTAAAGAAACAATGAAAATTATTTTTGATGACTATCTACCAAAATGGAATTATCGTGCAGTTCCGACTATTTAGCAGACGCTAAAGTTATTAAATTGTCATTCCTAAGTTAAACGCGCCCCAGTGTCAGCCAAATCTGCATCCAACTTTTCCAGAGTCTCCCATGTCACGTTTGACAGGAAAGCCACACCTGTACCCAATCCTGCTTTAGAAATTGCGACAACCATTTGACTTACCTTTTACAATCGCTTTTCTATAAAATACGACTTCTAAAACTTGGCGTCTATCCTAATATTCTATTCTTTAGTCCGCGGAGGTGGACTTCGTTTGTGTAGACGCGGTTTCAACCGCCGAGTCATCGCAAAATTATTTTTTCCAAACAAAAAGTCCTCCTAGAAATAGGGGCGCTTTTTGATTATCTCAAGTTAAAAATTAACCATTGATAGAAGGAGCAACCATTGCTACTGGGGTGGTTTCACCAGCAGCCAAATCAAGCGGGAAGTTGTGAGCATTGCGCTCGTGCATCACTTTCCTACCCCAGTTAGCGCGGTTAATCACATCAGCCCAAGTATTGATCGCACGACCTTGAGAGTCGATAATCGATTGGTTGAAATTGAAGTTGCTAGGTCGATCGAGATGACAGCTTAATTATGCCCGCACCAACTCCAACCGATATCGATACAGAGCCACAGGATGCCCCCCAGCAGCAAAATAATCCGGGTCTTGCGGCGACAAATAAATCGCCGTCACCTGATCGGCCTCAATTCTTTTACTCGCAGAATCGCCATTTTCTCCGCCTCCAACAACTCGATAAGCCGTTGTTGTTTCCACCTCATTTAAATAAATATCAGACTCTCCCCGAAAAATCTGCTGAGAAATCTCTGTAGACACAAACTCGCGAGGATTCGGCGTTTCAGTGCTGCGACTGGTAACAATCGAAATTAATTGGCGTTCCCCTTTCAACACAGTAATTTGGCGGTTGGGATTGGTCGGATCGACTTTCACCGAAACTACCCCACCATCGCCTAAATAAGCCTTAGCAATATTCAAACCGTTAAAAGTGCGATCGGCTACAATCTTTTGAGCCTTTTTAAATGTATAATTAGAAATTAACCCAAGATTTTTTTCAGGTTGAAATCGCACTTTAAATAATACCGGATGCTCCAAATACTGGCGGTTGCTTTCAAACCCTGGCGTGACAATATTTGGCGCTAAAGGAGCGGCTAAATCTACCAAAGTGCTAGCAACATTCCAATTCCCCGCCATCCAGTCTGGATATACCAAGTCTCCCTTAGCTACAGCGATAGGAGGCTTGCTTTCCCAATTGGGAAAACTTGATATGCGATCGCCCAAAACCCCCGCCCTCGCACCGCCACCCCACAGCAGTACCACCAAAACCAGACAAAAACCCCAAATTACCTTCATACCACATTACATTCAAACAACTAACCTTCTGTCTCTCTTTCTCTTCTTTATCTCTTCTCTGCGTTCTCTGCGCCCTCTGCGGTTCATTAATTCAAAAATTAGACAACAAATCCGTTAAACATCATATTTTATACCATTTTCATAAACAGGCAAGATGCCTGTTGCACAAAAATAAATATTCTGCTTGTGGGGAGTAGGGGTGGGGCATCCTACCCGCCCCCAATATCCAATTCAAAGGTGGAAAAGCCTAGGTTTTAAAGCGCCTCAACAGGTGCAGGTTCCCAAACCTCCCCGTATTTTTCCTTCAATTCGTGCCAATTTTCCACCTGTCCTGGTTCGTATTCCCCCGGCTTTCCCCACTGCAAAAACGCGCTCAAAGCAGCCTCATTCTGTTCGTCCAGAAAACGGATAGCATAAGTAGTGAAATTGCCTCTTTTCGCCTCACCAGTTTCAAACTTCACCTGTTTTATTTTGTCCATATTTAGGTGAAACTCAAATATTTCGGCGTGCATATTGGCATACTTTCCCTTCGGCAACTCCGCATAAAACAGCTTGTGAATTGAACCGCGCACTTCCAGCACCGCCGCGCTGCTAGTCACGATTAAACGCAGCGTTCCCAATTGTTCGCAAGCTTCCAAGAATTCTTTCAGAGTCGCAGTCATATCAATTTTGGATTGTGGATTGTGGATTAAATCGATGATAATCAAATGAAAGTTAGGAATTAGGAAAACGAATTAGAGAAAAAAGGATAAATTTTCCTTCTCCCTTCTCTCCCAGATAACTAAAGCCTTCCTTCTTCCTTATTTTTACCCGATCGCGAAGTCGAAGGGCCTTATTCCTTCATGTTTCGTGCAGTTCGTAAGCAGCGACAATCCGCTGCACTAGAGGATGTCGCACCACATCCGCCTGAGAAAATTCGCAGAAAGCAATGCCCTCAACGTTGCGTAGAATGTTTTGGGCGACTGACAATCCCGACTGTTGGTTTGGCGGCAAATCTGTTTGAGTGATATCGCCCGTTACTACCATTCTCGATCGAAAGCCCAGACGAGTCAACACCATTTTCATCTGAGCCGGCGTCGTATTTTGAGCTTCGTCCAAAATTACGAAAGCATTGCTGAGAGTGCGCCCCCGCATATAAGCTAAAGGAGCTACTTCGATCAAGCCTCTTTCCATTAAATCGGCCATTTTTTCAGGGTCGATCATTTCTTGTAGGGCGTCGTAAAGCGGGCGCAAATATGGATCGACTTTTTGCTGCAAATCTCCCGGCAAAAACCCTAATTTTTCACCAGCTTCCACGGCTGGCCTGGTTAAAATTAGCCGTTCGTACTGCTTGCTTAACAGCGCTTGCACGGCGAATATAGCTGCTAGAAATGTTTTGCCAGTACCAGCGGGGCCAATGCAAAATGTCAGGTCATGCGTGCGTACTGCTTGGACGTATTGCCGCTGCTTGAAGGTTTTGGCTCTAATTTCTTCGCCGCGGCGGGTTCTGGCGAGAACGTCTCGCTGTAAGTCTTGTAAATCGCCTTGGCGGTTGGTATCCAAAGCTTGGCGCGCCGTCTGGATTTCAACTCCGGTAATATTTTTGCCGGATTTCCAATAGTCGGAGAGCGATCGCACTAATTTATGACACAATTCTACTTGACTTTTTGTGCCGGAAATCAGCAGTTCTTGCCCTCGCATTACCAGGGTAGCACCGGTTTGCTTAGAGATCATTTTCAGGTTTTCTTCTTGATTACCCGCCAGCGACATTGCGCTTTGAATGCTCGGTAACTCTATTGTTAGTTTTTCATTCATGCCAACATAAGCTCCTCCAAATAAGCAATTAAAAGTTAACAACTAAACGTTAAACCACTCACTATTTGCGAACAAAAAAACGCCCGTTACTAGGTTTTACCTAGTATCTAAGGCGTCTTTTAGATTTAGCTCCCAAATGAGTTTGGTGCTTGAGGCACAAATCAAATCTCCCTTCTATTAAGTCAGGCAATTTTAGATTTTAGATTGGAAATTTTAGATTTTAGATTAACCTGATGCCGCTGACATTTGAAATTTTAAATTTTACATTTGTTTCCGATCGCAAAACCGGCAATTTCAAACCAAACGGGGCTTGTAATACAAAGTCTACAACAGGCAATCTAAAATCTAAAATTCTTTCTGGGCTCTGCAGTTAGTTAATAACCGGGAGTATTTCGGCTCGTTCTAAACGTAGGTGTGTTAGTACGGCGAGGTTGTTCTCTCGGAGTTCTGCTAGCTAAGGGACTCGGCGACGGAGGTGGCGTCCGGGGTCGGAAGTCGCCTCGCGGCTCCCGCGAGCCACGATCTGGGCGGTCGCGATCCGGGCGGTCGCGATCTGGGCGATCGCGATCCGGACGATCGCGATCGCCCCTGGGCGGGCCAGATCCACGATCGCCCGCTTCACCATCGTATATATCTAAGTAGAGGGACTGACCCGCCGTCTGCGCCACCGCTTCGAGCGTAGTTCTAATTGCCTGAATATTGCGTCCGCCCCTACCGTACACCCGGCCTTTGTCGGGATCTTCAAAAGCAAGCCTAACCCAGACCCGCGATTGGCGCGGGTGCAGTTCGCAATCAACCCGCAAAGAGCCTGGGGTCTCTAAAAAAGGCCCAATTAAAAATTTAACCAGTCCAGCATAGTTGGGACTAGCTGACTGTTGCTGTGCTGGATTCAACGTTGGCTCCGGCTCCGACTTGTTCAAATACATGGGCTTTTCTCAGGATGTCACGCACGGTGTCAGTTGGCTGAGCGCCTTGTTGCAGGCGCTTGACAATCGCTGGAACATCCAGCCTGGTTTCATTATTTCTGGGGTTGTAATAGCCGAGCTCTTCTAGGGGACGGCCGTCGCGGCGAGTAGAACTGTTCATCGCTACAATCCGGTAGCTTGTCTCGCGTTTTTTCCCGTATCTCTTCAATCGCAGTTTGATCATCTTCTTGCACAATAGTCTTGTTCCAATTCTAAGCTATTTTGTCAGCGCTCCTTCCCCGAACTCCAACTCAACCCCTATTTCTTAACCTCCGACCAAAATATCGCTACGATTTGCTGCCCCCAAGGCAGGTCTGGCGCCGTCAATGTGCGGTGTAATTGCTAGTGGCAAAATCGATGCAGTTCCCCATTGCTGCACCAATTTTTGCAAAAATATATCTTGCTGCGCTCTCAAAGAGTCCCAATCGGTGCCGCGATTAATAATTGCAAACCAAACTAAACCCCGATCGCGCGTGGGTATGGCTCCAGCCAAAGCAATCACCGTGTCCAAAGTACCAGTTTTCACCACAGCAGATCGCGGAATGTGTCGGTTTTCCAAAGTTCCTCGATCGCGCCCGGACACCGGAAACAAGTCAGCAATCGTCAGCCCTGTAGTCTGAAGGTTGCGGGCAATCGCCTGCATCATCCCACAAGCAGCCCTCGGAGACATCTGATTTTCCACTCCCAATCCCGAACCGTTAACTAATTGAAGTTCCTCCTCCGGCACTCCCGCAGCCCAAGTCGCTTGCTGCTGGACTATTTTTGCCCCGCCCAAGTCGTCGGCCAGCATCTGAGCTATTTCATTGTCGCTGTGGACGTTCATCTGCTTGAGAATTTCCGCTAAAGGGAGCGATCGGCGTTTCAGCAGCAAATGCCCCGAAGTCACAAATTTCTCAGCAATGACGCTGCCGGCAACCGTTACTTGCGGCTTTCTAGTTCCCGGAGCCATCTTAGAATACATGGCCACCACTTCCGCAGGCCAATTGCTACCCTCAAGAGCTTGCCGCAGTATCTCCCCCGCCACCAAAGGATCGGACTGGTAATTCATGCGGAAATTGCCTGTCACCACCAAATTTCCCGCCACGCGCTCGATACCCATTTGATTGAGAGCATTGCCAACGGCGATCGCCTCCTCCCACACAAACAGCGGATCGCCCCCGCCGCTGACCACCAAATCTCCCTGCAATACACCATTGGTAATCGGCCCCGTTGCTCGGAACCGCGTTTCAAACTGATAATCCGCGCCCCAAGTCTCCAGCGACGCCAGAGAAGTAGCAATCTTAGTCAGCGAAGCCCCAGGCATCAGCGTCTTGCCCTGCTGACTTACCAGCGGCACCATTCCCGCTTGCACCCAAATTCCCTGATTCCCATCAATCAGGTTCTTGTCTTTCAAATCTTTTAAATATTCCCGCACCGTCGCTTCTGCTGGCAAGTCTGGATTTGCCGCATCTATTCCCCCAAAAGCCAAATCTTCGGCCACCACTAACCCGGGTATCCCTCCCCGCCAAGCCAGCACTGACGCAGCATTAGGCCCGACACTGCGTACCCCAGCCATGTCCAGCCACAGAGACACGATCCCTGAGCTAAATAAATCCAGCATCTTTTACTCCTAAAGTCATGTAAACTATTGCATTGATTTTTTCAATTTGCAGTCAAAAATAGTAAAGTAGTGACAAAACAAGTTCTATCAGAGTAGTCGGAAATGAGAATTGTCCGATCGCCGTTGCGAGCGGATTTTAGTTCTTTATTCAGACTTCTGGATTCACGCTCCTGACTTCCTGGTAGAATTTTTAGTGTTTCTCAAACATTGGTCAATGGGATCGACACGCGCAAGAATTGCAATAGACGCTATGGGCGGGGATCATGCCCCCGCCGAAGTTGTAGCTGGAGCGCTTAAGGCACAAGAAGAATTAGGCGTAGAGATTTTGCTTGTGGGCGACCCGCAGCAAATAGAAGACTCGCTCCGGCAACAAGACGCGATCGGCCGCGTCTCTACAGGTCAGCTAGAAATCGTTCCTTCTGAAGGAGCGGTGGAAATGCACGAAGAACCTTTGAGTGCCCTCAAACGCAAGCCCAACGCTTCAATTAACGTAGCGATGAACTTGGTAAAGCAGCAGCAAGCTGATGCTGTGGTGTCCGCCGGTCACTCCGGCGCGGCAATGGCTGCTGCCCTGCTCAGGTTGGGCCGGCTCCCCGGAATCGATCGCCCTGCGATCGGTGCGGTTTTACCGACAATGGTACCGGGCAGCTCTGTACTTATTCTCGATGTCGGCGCTAATGTGGACTGCCGCCCCAAATTTTTGGAGCAGTTCGCTCTTATGGGAACTATTTACAGCCAGTGCGTGCTGGGCGTCGCCGAACCTAAAATCGGCCTGCTCAACATTGGCGAAGAACCTTCTAAAGGCAACGACGCAGCGGTACGTACCCACCAGTTATTGGTGGACAACCCGAACATTCCTTTTGTGGGCAATGCCGAAGGCCGCGACGTGCTGTCGGGGAAATTCGACGTGATTGTCTGCGACGGGTTTGTCGGCAACGTGTTGTTGAAGTTTGCCGAAGCGGTGGGCGAAGTTGTGGTGCAAGTTCTTAAGGAAGAATTAGTCAAAGGACTCCAAAATCAAATTAACGATCCTCTGCTGCAAAAAAGCTTGCAAGGATTTAAGCAGCGGGTAGACCACGTTGAACACGGCGGCGGTTTGCTATTGGGCGTTGCTGGAGTTTGCATTATCAGCCACGGTTCGTCTCAAGCTGGCTCTATTTTTAATGCCATTCGTTTGGCGAAGGAGGCTATTGACAACCAAGTGCTGGAGCGAATTCGATCGTCCAATCACCAAAGCGCTATGGAACAAGAAGCTGTGAATTAGAGGCAGTAAGTAGGAATTAAAAATTAAAAATGTAAAATTAAAAAAGTCAGCTTAAACCCACTGTTTTGCTTAAAATAAAGTAATTTCAGCAGTTTAAAAAATAATTTTAATTGGTAGTTTTTAATTTTTAATTTCTCGATCGAACAGCGAGTAAATGGAGAGGAATGTTGCAGCAATCAGGGTTCGGCATTGCCGTCACAGGTAGCGGTTCTTGTACACCGCAGGTTTCGCTGGATAATAACGGTTTGAGTCAGATAGTAGAAACTTCTGACGAGTGGATTGGGGCGCGGACGGGCATTCGCTCCCGCAGGCTGGCGGACGCTCGTACTTCTTTGTGCGATTTAGCCTCGGAGGCATCGCTTCAGGCGATCGCAATGGCAGAAATTTCGCCGACAGATATTGATTTGATTATTTTGGCGACTTCGAGTCCTGACGATTTGTTTGGCACTGCCAGTAAAATTCAATATCAGTTGGGCGCCACAAAAGCTGTGGCTTTTGATTTAACAGCAGCTTGTTCGGGCTTTGTTTTTGGTTTAGTTACAGCCTCGCAGTTCATTCGGACAGGGGTTTATCAAAATGTTTTGCTGATCGGAGCAGATATTTTATCTCGGTGGGTGAATTGGTCGGATCGGGGTACTTGTATTCTCTTTGGAGACGGTGCAGGTGCGGTGGTATTACAAGCTTCAGAAGTCGATCGCTTTTTGGGATTTGAAATTCGCAGCGACGGCACACAAAATTCGTCTCTAAATTTGGCTTACAAAGCCGAGTCAAAAGAATTAATTGAGGGCGTCAGCGTCGGAGTTGGCGGATTTAATCCCATCACAATGAATGGTCAAGAAATTTATCGCTTTGCCGTAAAAAAAGTGCCGGAAGTCATAGAAAAAGCTATGTTTCGGGCAAATATTAGCGGTGCTGAAATTGACTGGCTGTTGTTACATCAAGCCAATCAGCGGATTCTTGATGCAGTTGCCCAAAGGCTAAAGATTCCCCCCGAAAAAGTAATTAGCAATTTGGCGAATTACGGCAATACCTCAGCGGCTTCAATTCCCCTTGCCTTAGACGAAGCCGTGCGTCTGGGTAAAGTTAAACCGGGCGATACTATTGCTGCGGCTGGTTTCGGTGCAGGTTTGACTTGGGGGGCGGCGATTTTTCAATGGGGAAGGTAATATTTGGCGGCCGGCTGTAAACTAGCCCTGCTTATTGTCGGGGCTGTGACACTTGCAAAATACAAATCCTTGAACACGCCATACATAGGGCAAGGTGTGCAGCCGCACACCCCCGGGAGAGGAGTTCTTGACAAGCACGCCCTGAAATAGAAAATCCTCTATTGTTTGATCGACTTTCCCGGGCTAGAAGGTGGAAAATTTTGTTACTGCTATTAATTTAATTAAAGTAGCAAAAAAAATATAAACTTCGTAAAAACTGCAATTATTATGTTATAATTGTGAGTCGCGAGTAGAGAGTTCGTTAACCGAAAGATAGCGGATACCAGCGAGCGAACTTAGAAGCGGGAAAGAAAGAATTTTTGCAATCACCAATTAGCAACCACCAATTAGCAGATTACCGGAAAAATGACTAAAACAGCATGGGTATTTCCCGGGCAAGGTTCCCAGGCGATCGGGATGGGTGCAGACTTATTAAACTTGCCAACAGCCAAAGCCAAATTTGAGCTCGCTAAAGAAATTTTAGGTTGGTCTGTCTCGGAAGTTTGCCAAAAAGAAGAAGCAAAACTATCTCGAACTCTCTACACTCAGCCTTGCTTGTTCGTAGTAGAAAGTATTTTGACCGACTTAATGCGAGAAAAAAGCGATCGGCCAGCGGTAGTTGCCGGTCACAGTTTAGGAGAATATGTTGCCCTCTACGCAGCAGGCGTCTTTGACTTTGAAACCGGATTGCGCTTAGTCAAACGCCGCGCCGAACTCATGGACACTGCCTCCGGCGGGCAAATGGTGGCTTTGATCGGGTTCGACAGGCAGGAACTAGAATTGCAAATTCAATACAGCCGAGACGTAGTGCTGGCAAACGACAACAGCGAAGCACAAGTCGTGATTTCTGGAACGCCCGCAGCAGTAGAAGATTTGCTTGCCAAAATCAAAGTCAAACGCGCCGTTAAATTGAATGTTTCCGGTGCGTTTCACTCTCCCCTGATGGCATCAGTGGCGGCAGAGTTTCAACTAGCCTTAAAGTCTGCCAGGTTTTCCGATGCTAAAATGCTGGTGCTCTCGAACGCAGAACCGTCAGCCACTACCAGCGCAGCCACTTTAAAGCAGCGGTTGACTCAGCAGATGACCAAAGGCGTGCGCTGGCGAGAAATTTCCCTGCAATTGCCACAACAAGGAATCGATCGCGTAGTGGAAATTGGCCCCGGCAAAGTTCTCACAGGTTTGATCAAACGGACTTGTCCAGATTTAGCGCTGGTAAATGTTAGCAGTTTTGCAGATTTCCCCGCTTAATCTATTTTTAACCTGTTATTAAACGGCAGGTTATAAAATTGAGAGTTAACAGGCATGAAGATTGCCGAAAAATGAATCGCACAACAGGCAAATCCGAATATTGCCTGTTGTGCAAATTGGGGATAGACGATCCAGACAGTTAGAAAATAGGCGTTGCTGAAAGACTAATGGTTATCATGGTAAAAGAGGAATGGCTCTCCTGACTTTATGGTGTATAATGTAACAAACTATACATTTACTGTCATGGAATTTTATGTGGACTATAGCAATCGTAAATGATTCATAAATTGATCGAGAGTTTGAGCGAGCAGTAAGCTGTCAAACATCTAAACTGCATTAACTCGCGTTACCTTTATTTTTTACTTTTCGGTTCCATTTCATAATTAGTTCTCCTTCATTTAACAATTTATTTAACAGTGACTCTAGTTTTTCAAGGGATTCAAATAATCTATTAGCAACATATTCCTTAGCCGAATGCCATACCAACTCAACTCGCGTTGTAGTCCGGGCTATACTTGGGCAGAAACTCTATGATTAGATTAGGCATATCTGCTGCTATTTTCTGCAAAATCTCTGCTTTTTTATGAAAACTAGCATTGTCCAAAATAATGACAAACTTACAGCCTTTATCTTGAAAATCTTCCGCTAAATTCCCTTGCAATATCCACTCGGCTCTTAAATCTCCATAAAAAATTTTCGTAAGGATTCAGGTCTAAAAACTTGCGGCTCCAACGCTTGTCTGGCAAGGGTTGTAGGGCAAAATAAGGGTTTTTGCCTTTCGTGGTTGATTGTCAATAAAGGACGAAAAACTGTCATTTTTTGTCTTTTATTGAGAATAGAGATTTATTTAGCATCAAGCTCCAGATCTAAAGTCTTTGCCCAGCAAGGAGTTCAGTGACCTGAATCCTTACAAATTTTCAGCACTGCATAAAAATTAGCAGAATTTCCAGATGGAATAAAATCTACCCATCTTTTCTTGTCTGAATACCTCACTCCACCCATGACATTAATACGACCCTTTCTTCGGTCTCCTCTTTTCTTGCTTCGAGTCCCTTTTTTACACCAATTTTTCCTTCTAATTACTCTCAAACTAAATCCACTCTCATCCCAAAACCATACCTGTAGAAGAGCTGGAGATTCTTTGGCGATTCTTAGATACTCAGCTAATTTATCTTTAAATAAACTTCTCTCTACGGTATCTTGCTTATCCTCTAAGCTATATTTAGCCCAGATGTAAACATACTTTTTTGATTTTAAAATCCTCCTTACTTGGGTACTACTCAACTCGATTCCTGTCTTCTCTCCTAGATATATTGCCAGTCTGGCTGTCGTCCATCTCCCGAATTCATAGCCACATTGCTCCGGCTCTAGTTCAATTGTCTCTAAAAGTAAATTAATGTATTCTTCTGTAGCTTTTCGGTAGTTACCCTTCATTCTCTCATACCAATTTAATATGAAGCTGCATAGAATAGGGCTTCAAGAATAAACTTGTAAGATGACAACGAACTAATTTGCTC